>NZ_JBICKE010000103.1:0-65184 GCF_043103865.1 Pseudomonas sp. yb_5 | reverse complement strand
GGGCTTTGCTCCGCAAAGCCCGGAAACTGGGGTATCAGCTGGTGGCCGCTTAAGTGCTTAGAAAACAGTGGGTTGCATTTTGTTTGATGAGAGCGGGCGTGCCCGCGAAAGGGCCCTACAATCCAGCCACAATCTCCTTGCCTGGCTCCGGCCGCTTCAACATTCCACAAGCCAGCAACCCCACCTCGAACAGCACCCACATCGGCACTGCCAGCATCGTCTGTGAAAACACATCCGGCGGTGTCAGAATCATCCCCACCGCAAAGCACCCGACGACCACGTAGGGCCTGCTGCGCCGCAATGTGGCCACATCGGCCAACCCCGCCCAGACCACGATGAACGTCGCCACCGGGATCTCGAACGCCAGCCCGAACGCCAGAAACAGCGCCAGGATAAAGTCCAGGTACTGGCTGATATCGGTCATCATCGCCACGCCGTCCGGCGTCACGCTGGCAAAGAAGCCGAACATCATCGGGAACACCAGAAAGAACGCGAATGCCATGCCGGCATAGAACAGCACGATGCTCGATACCAGCAGCGGCAGGGCAATGCGCCGTTCACGGCGGTACAGCCCCGGCGCCAGAAAGCCCCAGGCCTGATGCAGCAGCAGCGGCATGGCCAGGAACAGTGCGCACATCGCGGTCAGCTTGAACGGTGTCAGAAAGGGCGAGGTGACACTGGTGGCGATCATGCTCGCGCCTTCCGGCAAAAAGCGCCTTAGCGGCTCGGATATGAGCGTGTACAACGTCTGGGCGAAGGGGAACAGGCCGGCAAACACCAATGCCACCAGCGCCAGGCAACGCACCAGGCGTTTGCGCAGGTCGCGCAGGTGTTCGGTCAGCGGCATGCTCGCCGCAGGGTCCATGGCAATACTCATGAAGCATTTTCCTTGGGCGGCGCGGCCGTGACCGCATCATTGGCCGGCGCCGCGTTCAGGCTGATGCCCTGGCGGATCTCCTGTTCCAGGCGCTGCAAAGGTGCCTTGTCGAGGTTGGGCATCTCGATTTCGCGCTCCACCTGCGTGCGCAAGGCGTGCATGGCCCGGCGCGCCTGGCCCAGGCCGCGCCCGAGGGTACGGGCTGCCACCGGTAGGCGCTCGGGGCCCAGCACCAACAGCGCGACGACGCCGATCAGCAGCAACTCGCTGAAGCCTACCTCGAACATCAGGCCTGGCGGTCCGCTTGAGGTTGCTGAGCAGCCTGGCCGTTCAGCGGGCACTGTTGCTGCACTTGCGCCTGGCCAGCGGCGTTGGCGTCATTGTCACCGCCCATGGACTTGCGAAAACCCTGGATCGCCTCGCCCACATCGCTACCCAGACCCTTCAGGCGTTTGGTACCAAACAGCAAGAACACGATCAGCAGTACGATCACCAGTTGCCAGATTCCAATGCCACCCATAGCGACCACTCCTGTAAGGTCATGAAAAGGAAGGGCAATCCTGCCTTGCCTAGATGACGTGCACATGACGAACAGGCATTGCCATCTAGCTGAAACACCCCGCGTGTTGACTGGCGTCTTTATTCCGCGAGCGAGGCACGCACGGATGGGTGGAAGGCAACAGCGGGGTGCGGCCCTGCTGATGGTGATGGTGGTGCTGGCAATGCTGGCGGCGGGCATGGCCTGGCTGGTGGAGGATGGCCGACGTCAGGTCGACGAAGTGCGCCTGCTACACCAGCGGGTGCAGGTGCGGGCCATGGAGCAGGCCGGCCTGGCCTATGCCGGGCAAGCCCTGCGTGACCCCGCCTGGCGGCTCAGCCCGCTGTTCTGGCAAGCCTTGCGTGGGCAGCCGCTGAAATACGATTTTGGCGCTGGTCAGGCTCAGTTGCAGGTACGCGACCAGCACACCTGCTTCAATGTAAACGCATTGCTCGGCGCCGACGGTGAACGCGCCGAGCGCCAGCTGCGTTACTTGCTGGGCAATGACATGGCGGCCGAGCGCCTGGTCGATGCCCTGGCCGACTGGCTCGATGCCGACAGTGATGCCCGCCTGCAGGGCGCCGAGAGCGCCCAGTACCTGCGCCAGCAACCGCCACGGCTGGCAGCCAACCAGCCGATGCTCGACACCAGCGAGCTGAACCTGTTGCTGGAGCCGGATGCCAACCGCCAAGCGCGTTACCCGATGCTGTGCGCCTTGCCTCAGGTCACCGGTTGGCGCCTGAACGCCAATGCACTGGGGTTGGAGCACCTTCCGTTGCTGGAAGCGCTCTACGAAGGACGCTATTCGCGCTCGCTGCTCAGCCGCATCATCAGCGGTCGGCCGGCTTCGGGGTACGTGGATGCCGCGGCGCTGCGCCAGGCGCTGGGGGCGGTGGATGACGAAACGTTCGAGCGGTTGAGCGAAGGGCTGCTGCTCAACAGCGGTCATTTTCTGTTGCAGATGTCGTTCGAGGAAGAGGGGCGGGTGCTGCGCAGCGAGTTCCAGGTGGAAGCGCTGGGGGTGGTGCAATGGCATGCCCGAGTACCCGCGCAGCAAGTGCGGGTGCGTAGCCGGGAGCCGATAGCCTGGTAACGTTCACGGGCGCCTTCGCGGCCAAGCCCGCCCCTACGCCGGTTTTGAAACCCGTGGGATCCCTGTAGGAGCGGGCTTGCCCGCGAAGAGGCCGGTACAGCCAGCAAAAGTTGGCTGACCGGCACAGGATCAAACGGTCCCGATCTCCCCACCATCAATACGCTGGATCACCACCGTCGAAGCCCGGGGCCGTACGGTAGCCCCAGCCGGCGTCGCATCGGTCGCCTTGTCGGTATACGGCCAGTTCCCCGGGTGTTGAATGTTGACGAACAGCGTCTTGTTGTCCGGGGTAAAGGTAATCCCCGTCACTTCGCAACCATTTGGCCCGACAAAGAAGCGCCGCAAGTCCACCTGGTTCTGTGCATTCACCGGCACCTGCTTGCCGCTGGCATCCACCAGGTCGGTAGGGATCACTGCCAGCAACTGGTCGTTGGTGTAGTCGGTCAAGGTGCTTTCGCCGTTGTCGGTCTCGAACCACAGCACGCCGCGGCTATCGAAGCTCATGCCGTCGGGGCTGGCGAACTGGTTCAGTTCGGTCAGGCCGGAGCGGTTGATGTCGGCAGTGCCGGCAGCGTTGGCGCCGAACACGAAGATGTCCCAGTTAAAGCTCAGCTGGTCGTCGCTGTCGTGCCAGCGAATGATGTGGCCGTGGCGGTTCGGGCCGCGCGGGTTCGCTGCATCGACCTTGTCCGGGGTGCGTGCACTGTTGTTGGTCAGGGTCAGGTACACATCGCCGTTCAGCGGGTTGACTGTCGTCCATTCAGGGCGGTCCATCGGCGTTGCACCCACGGCATCGCCAGCACCACGGGTGTTGAGGATGATGCCCGGCAGGTCACCATACAGCGCGCCCAGGGTGCTGCCACCTGTGGTGGCGGTGGCCACGTCCAGCAGCAGCCATACGCCGGTGCCGTCGGCATTGAAGCGGGCCACGTAGAGTTTGCCTTGGTCGAGGTACTTGGCGCCGGTGGCCAGGCGGTCGGCCGGGGTGGCGTCGGCGGGGTCCCACACGGCGGTGGACACCCACTTGTACAGGTACTCGTTGTTCGAGTCGTCACCCATGTACCACACCAGCGGCTTGCCGGCGACGGGCAGGCCGGGGGCGCAGCCCTCGTGGCGGAAGCGGCCCAGCGCGGTGCGTTTGGTGGCCAGGGTGCTGCTGTTGTACGGGTCGATTTCGACAATGTAGCCGTAGGTGCTGGCTTCATTGCGGTAGTCGTCGGTGGCGCTGGCGCCTTTGACGGTAACGTCGAAACGGGCGAATTCGTCGTCCACTTCGCTGGCGTCACCGGCAGCGCTTTCCCACTTGTACTGGCCGCTGGAGGTGCCCACGCCAATGCGGCGCTGGTCCTCGGGGCGGGTGCCCTTGTTGACGAAGATGCCCGGCCAGTTCTCTTCGCAGGTCAGGTAGGTGCCCCACGGGGTATAGCCGTTGCCGCAGTTGTTGTTGGTGCCACGGCAGTGGGTGCCAGCAGTGGAGTATTTGGTCTTGACGTGGTCGGTGCCACGCAGCGGGCCGGTGATTTCCATGCGTGAAGCAGTGGTGAAGCGTCGGTTCAGCGGGTCGTTGTCGACCACCTGCCAGCGGCCGTTGATTTTCTGCAGGCGTACTACGCCAGCACCGTGTGCGTTGATCTCCTTGCGCACTTCTTCAACCGGGCGCTTGCCGTTGACATCGGTCGTGGGGCCGGCCGGGTGCAGGGCGGCAGTGTCGATGTACTCGAAATTGATCGCCAGCAGGCCGTCTTCCGAGCTGCCGTTGATGGGGAAGAAGTGCATGCCGTCGTGGTGCATGCCCATGGCGTTGGCCTGGTCGGTCGAGGTGTTGCTGCCGTCGGACTTCCACGGGTTGCCATTGCTGTTCAGCGGCGTACCCCAAGGCGCCAGCACATAGGCGCTATAGCCGGCGGCGACCACACAGGCGTCGGTGCGCGAGCCTGGGATGGACTGGAAGCCCAGCGCCAGTTTCGGCACTTCCGGCTCGGTGACTGGCGGTTCGGTCACCGGTGGCTCGGTGACCGGATCATCATGATCGGAACCACCACCGTCGAAGCAGCCTGTCAGGCCGGTACCGGCGATCATGGCGATGGCGGCGCCCAGGCTGCCGCGCATCACGCTGCGGCGGCTCAGGTAGGCGTCCATGACGTTGGCCATCGGCAGGTTGCCGCTTTGGTTCCGGTCCAGGTTGTCGCCGGTATCTCGACTCATCAGGTTGTCCTTATGTTGGCTGAGTTGGAAGAAACCGCGACTGTAAGGCGCAAGTGTGATGATTCCTTGGCAGAAATGTTAACGAGCTTTTAAAACTTCCGGTTCTTGGATTGCTCTTCTAAAGATCGAATTGGAATTGCTGTCGGATTTCTGCCATCAAACTGTAATGCCAACGCCGCAACATCCGGGGCCCTGAATGGACGTGGATAAGGATGGCGATGCGATGGCGAGCAGTGTGCACAGGCGCGAAGTGATCGGCTGGATGGGTATCGGTGCCTTGGCACCGCTGCTCGGCGCCTGCACAGCCTTCCCAGGGCAGCAGGGTGGCAACGCCCAGCTCGACTTGCTGTACGTCGCCGATACCCTCGATGCCCGCCAGCCTGGCCAGGCGGTGGTACCGGCAACCCGGTTGGGGCCGGTCAGCCACTTGGGCCGTGCGCCATGGATGACCGGCAGCAGCGCCAGTATCGCCTACCCGCAACTGGCGCCGCTGCTCGATGCCCGCCAGGCAACGACAGCCCAGCTGGGCGGTTATGCGGTGCTCGCGGCGTTGCTGGAGCAACTGCGTGGCGAGGCCGGTGCGGGCAACAGCCTGACCCTGGAAAACGGCCAGGGCTGGAATGGCAGTGGCCTGGCCTACCTGACCCAAGGCGAAAGTGGCGTGCAAGGCAGCCAGCTGCTGGGCATCGAAGCGCGGGTCAGCAGCGACGAGCGTGTGCTGTGGCCACAACGCAGCACGGGCCTGTATCGCCAGGCCAGCGCCATTACCCTCGGCGCCGGGCTGGCTGACGCACAACGCCAGGCACTGGGTGTGCAAGCCCTGCACGTTTTCGAGCGCGGCGGTGCCCGTATTGCAGTGGTTGGCGTGACCGACCCGTACGCCCAGGATCAGAAAGCCTCACTCAAACAGTGGTACCAGTCTCTGCTGCCGGTATTCGAACAAGCCCGGCACGAGGCTGACCTTGTGGTGGCCATGGCCGATGCAGGCACGGGCCCCGGCCTGTGGCTGGCTGAACGGGTGCCGCAAATCGACGTGCTGTTGTGCGCCCGTGGTCAGGACCTGTGGCCCGCACCGGTCGAGGTCACTCAGGCCAGCGGTCGGCGCGTGCCGGTGCTGTTTGCCGGCTGCCGGGGCAGCGGTGCCTTCCGCCTGCGCTGCCAGCGTGTGGCCGGCCAGTGGCAGTTCGACGGGCGTTTTTTCCCGGCCTTTGAACAGCAACTGGCGCCTGCCGCGCAGCTGCGTGTCGCGCAATTGCAGGCGCAATTGCACCAGCAACGGGCCGGCCACGCGGCCTGGCTTGACCAGCCGCTGGCCCGCGCGCCCCAGGCCTTGTGGCGCCGCGATACCCGTGGCGGCAGCTGGGACTGCCTGCTGCATCAAGCCTTGGCCGACGATAGCAGCATGCCCGTGTTGCTGCCGGGCCTGCGTTATGACTACCCGCTGGCAGCAGGGGCGGCCATTACCCGCGAACATCTGATCAGCCTTACCGGTGGCTACCCCGCGCCAGTGGTCGAGGCACCGGCCAGGCAGGTCGAGCAAGTGCTGGAAAACGCCGCTGAGCAATTGTTCGGTGACCCGCTGCTGCTGGACAACAGCCAGGACCTGCCGCGCTGGCAGGGCCAGGCCTGGAGCGTCAGCTACAGCCCGCAAGGCAAGCGCATCACTGGGTTGGAGCCGGTGCAGGGCCTGTGCCGCACCTTTGGCTTGCAATTCGAAAGCCAGGCCGGCGAGCCTCTGTGGCAGCGGGTCGAGGCCTGGCTCGCCCGCCAGCCTGACGGTTGGCAACTGGCGCCGCTGCAATTGCCCGAAGTGCGTTACGTGCAGGGGCACCCAGGCTGGCATCCACGGCAGTTGGCCTCGTGATGCCCACCTCGCGTCTGCTCACCGGCGCTGGCCTGACCCTGGCCGGCTGGCTGTCTGCGCAGTGTGTGCTGCAGATGAGCCGGCAGCCACAACCGGCCATGGCGCCTGCGGCGGCCGGCAGCCTGCTGCCCGGGCTGATGGTCGGTCACTGGCAAGCGCCGCCCGACGACGGCGCCATTGCCATCACCCGTCTGCCGCTGCAATACCTCGGCGGGCTCAAGGCCCAGCCATTGGCCTCCAGTGTGGTGGTGCTGCGCTACGGCGAGCAAGTACGCACCCTGGCCCGCGGTCAGCGCCTGGCGCCTGGGATCGTGCTGCAGGACATCGACAGCGATGGCCTGATTTTCAACAACCAAGGGCGGCGTGAGCGCCTGCCCTGGCCGCCACGCCCTGCCGTGACCGGCTTCAAGCGGCAAGGATGAACGATGCCTGTTAGACACTGCATGGCGGCTGCGCTGAGCCTGGCCTTGTCCGTCGCTTATGCCCAAGAGCCGGTGTTCGATGACAACGGTACGCCGATGTACGAGGTGAATTTCGTCGATACTGAACTCGGCGAGTTCATCGACAGCGTGTCGCGCATCACCGGCACCACCTTCATCGTCGACCCCCGGGTCAAGGGCAAGGTCACCGTGCGCACTGTCGACCTGCACGACGCTGACGCCATCTACGACATCTTCCTGGCCCAACTGCGCGCCCAGGGCTATGCCACCGTCGACCTGCCCAATGGCAGCGTGAAGATCGTGCCCGACCAGGCCGCGCGCCTGGAGCCGGTGCCAGTCGAGGCGGGCGGGCAGCAGGGCGAGGGCAGCGACAGCGTGGCCACCCGCGTATTCAGCGTGCGCAACGCCGCCAGCGAACAGGTACTGGGTATTCTCAAGCCGCTGATCGACCCACGGGTTGGAGTTATTACACCGTACCCGGCGGCGCACCAGTTGGTGGTGACTGACTGGCGCAGCAACCTCGAACGCATCGCCAGCCTGCTGCGCCAGCTCGACCGCCCTCAAGAGGCACCGGGCAGCGGCAGCACCCAGGTGATCTACCTGCGTCATGCCAATGCCGGTGAAGTGGTCAAGGTGCTGCGAGGGCTCAGCCAGGAAGGTGCGGTGCCGGCTGAAGGCGCGGGTGAAGCAGAGAGCAAGGATCGGCCGGTGATGGCAGCTTCCGGTGGCCCGGGCATTCGCCTGGAATACGAAGAAGGTACCAATGCCGTGGTCATGGTTGGCCCCGACAGCGAGCTGGCGGCGTACCGGGCCATTGTCGAGCAACTGGACATTCGCCGTGCCCAGGTGGTGGTCGAGGCGATCATCGCCGAGGTGTCCGACAGCAGCGCCCAGGAGTTGGGCGTGCAGTGGCTGTTTGCCGACGAGAAGTTCGGTGCCGGTATCGTCAACTTCGGCAGTAACGGGGTGAATATCGCCAGCATTGCCGGCGCCGCCGCCAGTGGCGACAACGAGGCCCTGGGCGATTTGTTGTCCACCACCACCGGTGCCACGGCGGGCATCGGCCATTTCGGTGGTGGCTTCAACTTCGCCATGCTGGTCAACGCGCTGAAGGGCAAGAGCGGCTTCAACCTGCTGTCCACGCCCACCTTGCTGACCCTGGACAACGCCGAAGCGTCGATCCTGGTCGGCCAGGAAGTGCCCTTCGTCACCGGCTCCGTGACCCAGAACAACGCCAACCCGTACCAGACCATCGAGCGCAAGGAAGTCGGGGTGAAGCTGCGCATCAAGCCGCAGATCAATATCGACAACAGCGTGCGCCTGGACATCGTCCAGGAGGTGTCGTCGATTGCCGACACCAGCTCGGCCAGCGACGTGATCACCAACAAGCGCGAGATCAAGACCAAGGTCATGGTCGAGGACAACGGCCTGGTGATACTTGGCGGCCTGATCAGCGACGAATTGAGTACCAGCAACCAGCGTGTGCCACTGCTCGGCGACATTCCTTACCTTGGCCGGTTGTTCCGCTCCGATGCCACCCGCAACACCAAGCAGAACCTGATGGTGTTCATCCGCCCGCGTATCCTGCGCGACGGGCCGAGCCTGGCGGGCCTCAGTGAAGCCAAGTACCGCACCCTGCAGCAGACCACACCGCTGCAGTTGCCGGACCTTGCAGAGGGCACGCGGCTGTTGCAGGTCTTCCCCGCCAGCCGCGCACGCCTGGAAGGCGGTGACTGGTGATGCTGCCCTATCGCCAGGCACGGCAGAGCGGAGTGGCCATGGCCCCGGCGGAGCAGGGCTGGCAGCTATGGCTGCGGCCCGACGCCGACAATGCCCAGTTGCAGGAGTTGCTGCGTGTGCATGGCCAGCCAAGCCTGCTCGAATACCTGGAACCTGCGCTGTTCGACGAGCGCCTTGGCCAGCTGTACCAGGCCGGCGATGCCGCCACCGAAGCGCTGATCGAAGGCATCGGCGACCAGGTCGACCTGGATAGCCTGATGAGCGAGATGCCGCGCATCGAAGACCTGCTTGAAAGCGACGACGAAGCCCCGGTGATCCGCCTGATCAACGGCCTGTTCGGCCAGGCGCTGCGGCTGCGCGCCTCGGACATCCATATCGAGACCTTCGAGCAGAGCCTGGTGGTGCGTCTGCGGGTCGATGGCCATCTGCGTGAGGTGCTGCGTCCTCCACGTGCGTTGTCGGCCATGCTGGTATCACGGATCAAGGTCATGGCCCGCCTGGACATCGCTGAAAAGCGTCAGCCCCAGGACGGCCGCATCACCTTGCGTGCAGCAGGGCGCGAAGTGGACGTGCGGGTCTCGACCTTGCCCGGCATCCATGGCGAGCGGGTGGTGATGCGCGTGCTCGACAAGCAGGCCAGCCTGCTGGCGCTGGATAACCTGGGCATGCCGGCAGCGGTACTGCAGGGCCTGCGCGGTTGCCTGGCGCGTCCCAATGGCATTGTGCTGTCCACCGGGCCGACCGGTTCGGGCAAGACCACGACCCTGTACGCCAGCCTGAACAGCCTCAACGATGGCAGCCGCAACATCCTCACCGTCGAGGACCCGGTGGAGTACGCCATCGCCGGCATTGGCCAAACCGCCATCAACCCGCGTGCGGGGCTGACGTTTGCCAGTGGCTTGCGCGCCATCCTGCGTCAGGACCCTGACGTGATCATGCTCGGCGAAATCCGCGATCAGGAGACTGCACAGATCGCCGTGCAGGCCAGCCTCACCGGCCACCTGGTGCTGTCGACCTTGCACACCAACAGCGCGGTAGGCGCAGTGACCCGCCTGCGCGACATGGGCATCGAGCCCTTCCTGATCGCCTCTTGCCTGCGCGGCGTCCTGGCCCAGCGCCTGGTGCGGCGTTTGTGCAACTGTGCCGTGGCGCACCCGCTGCAGGCTGCCGAGCGCGAGCTGTGGCCCGAGCTGGCGGCGCTGGGCAGCACTTATCACGCGGTGGGTTGCGAGCAGTGCCAGGGCAGCGGTTATATCGGGCGACTGGGGCTGTACGAATTTATCGAACTGGACGCTGGGCTCATCGGCCTGTTGTACGACGGCGCCAGTGAGCTGGCCATGCAGGATTACCTGGCTGAACGGCGCCAAAGCCTGGTGGCGATGGCCAGCGATTGCCTGGCTCGCGGTGAGACCAGCCTGGCCGAAGTGCTGCGCGTGGTACAGGGCTAAGACATGCCGACCTATCGCTACCAGGCCGTTGACCTCGCCGGCAAATTGCACAAGGCCAGCCTGCAGGCTGACAGTGAACGCCACGCTCGCCAGCTGTTGCGCGAGCAGGGCCTGTTCGCCCGCCAGTTGCAGCGTCATGAAGCCGGCAGCCGACAACCCCGTCGCCAGCGCCTGAGCCGCGCCCAGCTGTGTGAGCTGACCCGTCAGCTGGCCACCTTGACCGGGGCCGGTATTCCCTTGGTCGATGCCCTTGCCACCCTTGAACGGCAACTGCGTCAGCCCGCCCTGCACAGTGTGCTGGTGGCCTTGCGCGGCTCGCTGGCCGAAGGCCTGGGCCTGGCGCGCAGCCTGGCCCGGCAGGGCGCACCGTTTACCGGCCTGTACTGCGCGCTGGTCGAGGCCGGCGAACGTTCCGGGCACCTGGCCCAGGTGCTGACCCGCTTGGCCGACCACCTGGAGCAGGTGCAACGCCAGCAACACAAGGCCCGTACCGCGCTGATCTACCCCGCTGTGCTGATGGGGGTATCGCTGGCAGTGGTGATTGGCCTGATGACGTTCGTCGTGCCCAAACTCACCGAGCAATTCGCCCACGCCGGGCAAAGCCTGCCGCTGATCACCTCGTTGCTGATCGGCCTGAGCCAGGGGCTGGTGCAAGCCGGGCCCTGGCTGTTAGGGGGGGCGCTGTTGCTCGGGGTGCTGGGCGGCTGGCTGCTGCGCAAACCGCACTGGTGCCTGCGTCGCGACCAACTGCTGCTGCGCCTGCCGCGTATTGGCCACCTGCTGCAGGTGCTGGAAAGCGCGCGCCTGGCGCGCAGCCTGGCGATTCTCAGTGGCAGTGGCGTGGCCCTGCTCGAAGCCTTGCAGGTGGCCACTGAAACCATTGGTAACCGGCGTATCCGCCTGGCCATGGAGCAGGTGCGCCAGCACGTGCAGGGCGGCACAAGCCTGCACCGTGCGCTGGATGCCAGCCAGCAATTCCCGCCGCTGCTGGTGAACATGGTCGGCAGCGGCGAGGCCAGTGGCACCCTGGCGGACATGCTCGAGCGTGTGGCCGACGACCAGGAGCGCGGCTTTGCCCGCCAGGTCGATACCGCCATGGCGCTGTTCGAACCCCTGATGATCCTGGTGATGGGCGCCGTGGTGCTGTTCATCGTGCTGGCGGTGCTGCTGCCGATCATGCAACTCAACCAGGGCCTGCAATTGTGACGACAAGGAGTATTGCCATGCAGCATCGACGTAACCGCCAACGCGGCTTCACCCTCATGGAAATCATGGTGGTGATCTTCATCATCGGCCTGCTGATTGCCGTGGTGGCGCCCAGCGTGCTGGGCAACCAGGACAAGGCCATGAAGCAGAAGGTGATGGCCGACCTGGCCACCCTGGAGCAGGCGCTGGACATGTATCGTCTGGACAATTTGCGCTTCCCCAGCAACGAACAGGGCCTGGTCGCGCTGGTGAAAAAGCCGGCTCAGGAGCCGCTGCCTCGGGCCTGGCGCAGTGATGGCTACGTGCGTCGCCTGCCGGAAGACCCATGGGGCACCCCGTACCAGTACCGCATGCCCGGCGAACATGGCCGGGTCGATGTGTACTCGCTGGGCGCCGATGGCATGCCGGGTGGCGAAGGCCAGGATGCCGACCTGGGTAACTGGGCGCTGTAACCGGTGCGCGGTCAGCATGGGTTCAGTCTGATCGAGCTGCTGGTGGTGTTGGCCATCGCTGGGCTGATGACCGGGCTGGCGGTGGCTGGCCTCGGCAACGGCCAGGCCCGTGTCGAGCAGGCCCTGCAACGGCTGGCGGCCGAGGTCCGCGGCCAGGCCGCGCTGGCCCGGCATGCCGGGCAACTGCGCGGGCTGCGTTGGAATGGCCAGCGCCCGGAGTTCGTCCGCCGCCAAGGCAATGACTGGATCGTTGAAAAGGTCGCGCTCGGCGACTGGCCCAAGGGCCTTCACCCGGACTGGCCCCCGAGCCCGCAGCCGCGCCTGCTGTTCACGCCGCATGGCTGGGCACAGTCGGGCAGTGTGCGTTGGCGTTGGGCTGATGGCGGCCAGCAATGGGCTTGGCGCCGCAATGGTCACTTGCGGGTGGCGGTGGCGCCATGAAGCAGCGTCAGCGTGGTTTCACCTTGCTGGAAGTGACCGTGGCCCTGGCGATTGCCGCCGTGCTGGCAGTCATCACCAGCCAGGTACTGCGCCAGCGGCTGGCCGTTCAGGACAACCTGCAACAGCACCGCCTTGGCCTGTTGTGCGCGCGTGAGCTGCAAGCCCGCTTTGCTGTCGAGCAGTACTGGCCTGCCGAAAACCAGGTGGCCGGCAAGCTTGGCCAAGGTGGCCAACTGTGTCACTGGCAATTGCAACTGCGCCGCACCGGCGTGCGTGACCTGCGCCGTGGCGAACTGCAATTGTTCGCCGACCACGATCAGCGTCTGCCACTGGGCCAGTACACCGTGTTTCTGGAGCGCCCATGAAACGCCATCAGGCAGGTCTGACCCTGATCGAACTGATGGTCGCCCTGGCCCTGACCGCCATACTCGGCATCATGCTCGCCGCGCTGGTCAACGGCTGGCTGAAGGTGCGCGAACGCCTGCAGCACACCAATCAGCAAACCTCGGTGCTGGACTTTTGTCTGGCACTGGAGCGGCGCTTTGACAGCCCGGTGCTGCGCCGTGTCTACGACCAGCGTTTGCCGCTGGCCAGCCGATGGCTGGACTGGCAACCCGCCAGCAACCAGTTGCTGTGGGTCGCCAGCACCGGCCTGCCGGCGGCCGAAGGTGGCTCGCGCCTGCAACGCCAGCGACTGCGCTTCGAGGTCCGTGAGCAGCGCCTGCTGCTGGAAAGCTCGGCCGATTTGTACGCCGCCGTCGCCCCGCGCTGGGTAGAGCGCGAACGACTCGACCAGGTCAGCGCCATGAACGTTCTGTACTACCAGGGCGGCCGCTGGCTGGCCTGGCCTTCTGACCAACCGGTACACCCAGGCCGTGGTGTGCGTCTGGAACTGCTGCGTGATGGAGCCCCCTATGTCTGCACCTTCGCCCTCCCATGGGGGCGCTCATGAAACTTGAATGGCGGCGGCGTACGCCGGCGCAGGCGTGGCTATTGCTGCGCCCGGGTGTTGTCTGGCACTGGGCGCTGGTCCATGAGGGTATTTTGCAAAGCCAGGGGCAGGGTGAGCCACCGGCAAACCCGCAGGCCCATGTTGCGCTGGTTCTGCCTGCCGAGGCCTGCAGCCATTTTCGCGTGCCGGCCCCGCCCGGGCTCAAGCGCGAAGAATGGCCTTTGTTGCTTGAGGATCGCTTGCTGCAGGCCCCGCATGAGGTGGCCTGTGCCTGCCTGGCCCGTGAACCCGGGCACCTTCGCCTGCTGGTAGTGGCGCGCCAGCAGTTGGATGAATGGCGTGGCCAATGTGCCGCCTGGGGCTTGCAGGTAGTGCGCTGCTGGGCGGAGCTACAGTTGCTGCCATCGCCCGAGCCAGGATGCGCCTGGCAATGGCAGCGTACCCCCGGCATGTCCTGTTACAAAGGGCTGGCCGAAGACGGACAGGAACACTGGCTGGCCTGGCCTGATGCCTTGGGGGGAGTGCGGCAGCCACCGTGGGCAGGGCTGCACAAGACGTCGCTGAGCGGCAATTGGCCAGCCGTATTTACGCCGCTCGACACATTACCCGGTCTGTTCGAACGCATCCGCAAGGTGCGCTCGTTGCCGGCGGCGTCCCGACAGCAGCAGCGGCTGCTGGCAGCTTGCCTGGTGCTGGCCACCGTTTGGGGTGGCCTGTGGTTGAGCCAGCAATGGCGCCAGGCGCAACTCTGGCGCAGTCAGGTCTTTACCGTGACCGGCGAGCAGGCCAGCCCTCGACACGCGGCACAAGTCCTCAAGCGCCTGCGCGAGAGCGTACTGCAGCAGCAACTGCGTACACGCCAGCTAGACGACCTGCAGGCTCGCTTGCAGGCCTGGCTGCGTGACAATCCCGGCTTGCGCCTGCAAGCGGTGCGCTTCGATGGCCAGCGTTGGCACCTACACCTGCAGGGCGAGGGCAGTGCGCCGCCATGGCGTGATATGGCGGCTGCCGCTGGCGCCACAGTGCAGGTTCAAGATGGCCAAGTGATCTTCGACCTGGGAGCAGCCTCATGAACCGCGACTGGCTACAGCGTCATCGCTTCACGTTCGCCTGGGGACTGATCGCGCTGCTGCTGGCCTTCCTGGCCCTGCGCGAAGGCATTGCGCAATGGCGCGTGCTTGGCCAGTGGCGTGTGCTGGCCGAACAGGCGGCCAGCCTGCAAGGCGGGCCCGGTTTGAACCTGGAGCGGCTACGTCAGTCGGCCCAGGCCCGTGGGGTCGAACTGATCGAAGTCGATACGCAAGGCAAGGCCTGGCAACTGCGGGGGCAGGTGGCCGATGAGCGCATGCTGCAAGGCTGGGTGCAGAGCCTGCGTGCAGAAGGCGCATTGCCGTTGCAATGGGGGCTGGAGCAACAGGGCAAGGCTTTGCGATTCGACCTGGTGGTGCAGCCATGAGCCGCAGTGCAGCAATGGCCTGGGTGCTATTGGTATTCGTGCTCACGCTGTTTATCGAGCTTCCGGCCAATTGGGTGGTGCGTGCGTTCGGCCTGCCGGTACGTGATGTCGGCGGAAGCCTTTGGCAAGGGCAGGCACAACAATGGGGGCCGGTCGGGCCTTTGCGCTGGACGCTGCAGCCCTGGCGCTTGCAGGTGAATGCGCAAGTGGGGTTCCAGGGCCAGGCCTGGCAGTTGCGCGCAGAAGGCTGGCCTTGGCAGTGGCGGCTGGAGGCATCAGCCAAGGGGGCTTTGGCGACGGTCTCGACGGATTACCGCCTGGCCGGCCAGTGGCAGGGGGGGGTGAGGATGCAGGGGGCAGGGCGCCAATGCCAGGCCAGTGAAGGCCGCGTGATCGTAACCGACCTGGCTCTGAGCGACCCTTGGTCCCTTGGCCTTGGGCACGGTTGGCTGGAAATGGATTGCCGCAGTGGCTGGCACCTGCGCGGGCAGTTGGCGCAGCCAGGGCAACATCAACTGGCCGTGGATGCCGACCTGCCAGGGCGCCGGGCGCAGGTGGTGTTCCAGTTGCAGCCTGAAGCGCAGTTGACGCCATTGTTGCGTGGGGCTCAATGGCTCGGGCCGCAGGCCCTGGCGGGGCAGCGAGACCTTCGTTGGTGAGCAACTACGTGGCGTGGCGCCCTGTAGATACGCTGTGGGCGGTCGAGCTTTTCTGAGGTGGTCGGGGCTGAACCGCTTGGTCTTATCAAATGGTTCAAACCGCGAAGCAGGCGGCGCTTTGCGTGGCACCGGCTGCGCCGGTGTTCGCGGGTGAACCCGCTCCTACAACGGCCTGTGCCCAACCGCCGATATGTGCCCACCCACCGATTTGTGTCCATCCCCGATCAGTGTAGGAGCGGGCTTGCCCGCGAAGACGGCAGATCAGGCAATCACGATCACTCGTCGTCCGCAGTCCCGTTGGCCCGCCAGTAGGCCGCAGCCTTTAGCGCATCTTCCGGCACCCCTTTCTCCAGCAATAGCGCCTTGGCCTGGCGAGTCAGGGCTTTTTCCAGCGCCACCCAGGCATACAGCCGGCCTTGCGGCAAGCTCAGGTTCCGCACCAGTGCCAACAAGTCTTCCTCCTGGCGACGTACCCAGATCACTTCCACCTGGGCCTTGCTTGGCAGCGGCTGGCGCTCGTGCTCGTCTTCGATCTGGATCACTGCCAGCACCTGGCGGCCCGCCGGCAACTCCTCCAGCCGACGGCCAATGGCCGGGATAGCAGTTTCATCACCGATCAGCAGGTAGCTGTCGAAAATATCCGGCACCACCAGCGAGGCCCTTGGCCCTGCGATGTCCAGGGTTTGCCCGGGCGCGGCTTGCGCGGCCCAGGTAGAGGCAGGGCCGTCGCCGTGCAGCACGAAGTCGATGTCCAGCTCATTTGTCACCAGGTCGATGCGCCGCGGTGTGTACTCGCGCATGGTGGGCCGCGCGCCACCGTCCTTACCCATATTACGGGCCTCGATGGCCTGTTGTTGCTCCGGCGTTTCGGCAAACAGCAGCTTGATATGGTCGTCGCTGCCCATGCTGGTAAAGCCTTGCAGCTCGGCCCCCCCCAAGGTGATCCGGCGCATGCGCGGGGTCAGCTCGGTGACCCGCAGCACCTGCAGACGGCGCTGGCGGATCTCGTGGTTTACGCGGTGAATGGTGTCACTCATGGGGCGTCTCCCTGAAAGGTTCGGTTGGCCCGGAGGCGATGCCCGTGGCGGCATGGTTGAGCAGGTCACGGACCCGTTCGATTTCTTCCGCGGTCCAGCGGCCGCTGTGCATGTGTAGTGCATGACGCAGGTTACCGACCGCTTCATGAATCTCTGGCGGGCGGTCGTGGCCGCGCAGGGCGCGTTTGCTGACCTCGATGCGCATGCGCACGCCATCCAGGGCTACCGCCTGATCCGCCAAGGCGCTGCGGCCGGCATCGGTGATGGCATACAGGCGTTTGCTGCCCTGCACCTGGCCGCTGATCAGTTCGGCTTCTTCAAGAAAGTTCAGCGTGGGGTAGATCACCCCGGGGCTTGGGCTGTAGCTGCCTTCGAACAAGTTCTCGATCTGGCGGATCAGGTCGTAACCGTGGCCGGGTTGCTCGGCCAGCAAGTCCAGCATCAGCAGCTTGAGGTCACCAGGGGCGAAGACACGCGGGCCGCGCTCGCCACGGCCGGGGCGCCGCTCGAAGGGATCATGAGGGGTATGTTCGCGCATAAGGAAAGGGCTCCGTCGTTTGCGATATATCGTAAGATATTACTCAAGATATATCTAAAGACAAGCCATTTAATGCTGATGATTATCATCTACTCAGTCGATGTGTTACCTGTCGACGGCGGTGTGTGCACGGCAACCTGTGGCTGCTTGCACTCATTCGGGTTGCCTGGCTGCAGGTATGGCATGAGGATCGGTGCCATGCCCTTGAGCACCTGCACCGGCAGCGCCGAGGTAAATTTGAACGCTTCTGCCGTGCGACCCGGCACGAAGGCGGTCAGCGTGCCGAAATGGTTGTCGCCGAGGAAGAACACGAAGGTGGCGGTGCGGTTCAGCGAGCGCGAGCCGATCAGCCGGCCGCCGGCGCCGAAGCTTTCGATTCGGTTGTCACCGGTACCGGTCTTGCCGCCCATCACCAGTGGCGTGCCGTCCTGCAGCTTGAAGCTGCCGGAAATACGCCGCGCGGTACCTGCGTCGACCACTTGCGACATGGCGCCTTTGAGCGCACGCGCCACTTCGACCGGCAGAATGCGCGCGCCGCGGTCCGGGTCTGTGATCAACTTGGTCTCGTAGGGTGTGTTGGCTGCAAAGTGCAAGGTGTCGATGCGCAAGGTTGGCAGGCGAATACCGTCGTTCTGGATGATCCCGACCAGTTCGGAGAGGGCAGCGGGGCGGTCGCCGGAGCTGCCGATGGCCGTGGCCAATGAAGGCACCAGGTGGTTGAATGGATAGCCCACGCGTTTCCAGCGCTGGTGGATGTCGAGGAAGGCTTCGATCTCGACCATGGTGCGGATGCGGCTGTCACGGGCGCTCTGGTGGCGGCTCTTGAACAGCCAGCCATATACCTCCTGGCGTTCGAAACGGCTGGCATTGATCATTTCGGTCAGTGTCGAGCCTGGGTGCTTCAGCAGGTAGCCAAGCAGCCACAGGTCCAACGGGTGGACCTTGGCGATGTAACCCTGGTCGGGCAGGTCGTACTTGCCCGGGCCATAAGCAGCGTACATCTCTGACAGACGGCCATCGGTCAGTTTGCCCAGCACCTTCTTGTCATCCTTGAGGTGGGCACGCACGAATGCGTTGAAGGTTTCCTGGCCTGCCTCGGGGAACAGGTAGCGGTGTACTGCCGCCAACCGCTGTGGGGTCACGCGCATGTTGTCGATAAAGGTGTCCAGGCGTTGTTGCGAGGTTCTACGCTGGTACTTTTTCCAGAAGCGCATCAGGTATTTGGTGCCCTCCTTGTCGGCGAAGCGCGCAAGGTACTCCTGGCGGCGCGGGTCGGCGTCGTCCTTGAGCAGCGCCACGCGGTTGTATGGTTGCTGGTAAGTCACGTAGCGCACGAGGTCGCGCATCAGGCGGATGAACGGCAGGTTGATCGACTCGCGCAGTGCATCTTTGAGTGTCGGGTTGCGGTTGTTGTCTTCCTTGCGGAAGTTGTTGAACACATGCATCCCGCCGCCAGTGAAGAACCCTTCGCCGGTGTTGGCCGAGTACTTGCGTTCCAGCGCGGCGTCGAGCATGGCGTCCAGGCTCTGGTTCTTGCTGTTCTGCGCCAGCCATTCCAGCGACCATTGCGTGATGCGGTCGAGTTCGGCCACTTCGACCTTCTTCAGCTCGGCGGCAGGTTTGCCGGCGTACTTGTCGTGCAGCTCGGCGATAATCTCCAGGTAGGTGGTCAGTACCCGTAGCTTGGCGGTTGAGCCCAGCTCCAGCTTGCTGCCTTCGTTGATGTCGAAGGGCTGGTTGGTGCTGTCGGTCTGCACCCGCACCCGCGAACCATCGGCGGTGCGCTCGAACAAGGTGAAGCTGTAGCTCACCTGGTCGGTGGTCTTGGCGGTGAGCAGTCGCTCGCCGATCAGGCCGATCTGTGCGGCAAACGCCGGGTCGGCGAGGTTTTTCAGGTACTGGCTGACCTGCAGTTGCAGGTCGGCCTGCAAGGTACTGGTGGCTGACAGGTCAAGGCGGTCGAGGTCGTACAGTGGGCGGTTGAGCATGGCCGACAGACGGTTGCGCGCAAGGCTGATGCCCTTGTTGGTGATGATCGGTACGATGGTCGGCTGCGCTACCCAGTCGCGGTACACCGCCTTGCTGACCAGCGCGGCATCGGCCAGCGGCTGATCGATGACCTTGTTGGCGGCAAGCACGCGAATGTGCGAGTCGGTGAGTTCGGCCAACTCGACCCGGCCCTTGGACAAGTAATACGAGGGACGGCGCTGGGCAATCATCAGCGACAGCACCTGGCGCAGGGCCAGGCCACGCGCGGCCATGCTCTCTGAGTCGGTGGCGGTGGCGTTCAGGGCCTGGTTGACCTGGTCGAAGTCGGCGCCGTACCACACCCGCAGGCCCTCGGCCATGCCATGTACCTCACCATGCCCAGGCACGGCCGACAGCGGTACGCTGTTGAGGTAGTCGCGCACGATACGCTGGCGTGCCTCGGTGGTGTCGGGGCCGCCCTGGTAGGCACGCACGCTGGCAGAAATCATCTGCCGGATCTTCTCCGCGCCCGACACCGTCAGGCCATCCGGTGAGTGGCGATATTTTTCCAGCTGGGTGGCCAGGGTGCTGCCGCCGGCAGACTGACCGGGCAGGGCCAGGTACTTGGCGACCTGGCTGTAGGCGGCCTTGGCAAAGCGTGGCCAGTCCACAGCCGGGTTGTTACGTGGGTCGTCGGTATCCAGCAGGTCGCGGTTTTCGATGAACAGCAAGCTGTTGACTATTACGGGAGGTATCGCCGCAAAGTCCGGGTACAGGTGCTGGGGGTAGTTGTACTGGTACAGCGTGTCGCCGCGGCAATCGGTGATCGACAGGCCGGCCTGGATCTTCTCGATATAGGGCGCGAACAGCCCATGATCGACGTAGTTCATCAATGCGGGTGAAAACTTCACCTGTTCGCTGATGAGGTAGTCGCGCTTGAGCAGGCGTGGCAGGAATTCACCCAGGGCGCTATAGCCCAGGCGTTTGTCGAACGGCCCATCACCGGGGTAGACGATGGCATCGCTGGGACCGGGTTGCAGCGAGTAGGTCAGTGTAGCGGCCAGTCTGCTGAACTCGCGCGATTGTAGTTCGGAGGTACGGAATTCGTTATACGCGGCAACAGCGATGGCTACCAGTGCCACCAGCAGGATGAGGATGATCAGCCACCACCATAGCCGACGCTGACGGGGGGACTTGGATTGTGGCGTCTCGGCCTGAGGTATCTCGGGAGCTTCCGTTCTGCTGGGTTCCGATTGCCACAGTGCGCCCATAGTCTTCTATCCGGCCAAGTGTTTTCGTCTTGCTTGTCTGAAGCTTAGACGTTGAGTGGATAGGGTGAAAAATTTGTAGGAAGTTGGAAAAAGTGGTGTGGGGCTATACGGCTTTGGTGTGGGTTTCTTCAACGGACGATGTTGCTATGGTGCCTTGGCAATTCTTTGGGCGCGAAGCGGCCCCCAGAGTTCTAGCCAAATTTCTGCATATATACAGTGAAAACACCTACAACGGTCTTCCTATACTGCTGGCCCCCTTCGCCCTGCCGGGCGCTCTAGTCCGGCACATGGGCAGGCCCACAAGGCCAGCCTGGCAAGCCAACGCCACGCCTATCGGCATGGTCGCGGCTTCACGAAGGTCAAATCCAATAACAAAATGAGGTTGTATTGCTATGCCAGTCGGCAACCACTCTGCCCACGGCCAGGCCACTGAAGGCGGCCCGCTCAAGCGTGAACTGGGCGAACGGCACATCCGCTTGATGGCGCTGGGCGCCTGTATCGGTGTCGGTCTTTTCCTCGGTTCGGCCAAGGCGATCGAAATGGCCGGCCCAGCCATCATGTTGTCTTACATCATCGGTGGCCTGGCCATCCTGGTGATCATGCGCGCGCTCGGTGAAATGGCCGTGCATAACCCTGTCGCCGGCTCTTTCAGCCGTTATGCCCAGGATTACCTCGGCCCATTGGCGGGCTTCCTGACCGGCTGGAACTACTGGTTCCTGTGGCTGGTGACCTGTGTTGCCGAAATTACTGCAGTGGCCATCTACATGGGCATCTGGTTCCCCGACGTACCGCGCTGGATCTGGGCCCTGGCGGCACTGGGCAGCATGGGCGCGATCAACCTGGTGGCGGTGAAGGCTTTTGGTGAATTCGAGTTCTGGTTCGCGCTGATCAAGATCGTCACCATCATCGCCATGGTCCTCGGCGGCATCGGCATCATTGCCTTCGGCTTTGGCAATGACGGTGTCGCAGTCGGTATCTCCAACCTGTGGAGTTATGGCGGGTTCATGCCCAATGGTGTGACTGGCGTGCTGATGTCGCTGCAGATGGTGATGTTCGCCTACCTGGGCGTGGAAATGATCGGCCTCACCGCAGGTGAAGCACGCAACCCGCAAAAGACCATTCCGCAGGCCATCGGCTCGGTGTTCTGGCGCATCCTGCTGTTCTACGTCGGGGCGTTGTTCGTGATCCTGTCGATTTACCCTTGGAACGAAATCGGCAGCCAGGGCAGCCCGTTCGTCATGACTTTCGAGCGCCTCGGCATCAAGACCGCCGCCGGCATCATCAACTTCGTGGTCATCACGGCGGCGCTGTCGTCGTGCAATGGCGGCATCTTCAGTACCGGGCGCATGCTCTATAGCCTGGCACAGAACGGCCAGGCGCCGGCGGCCTTCGCCCGTACCTCGAAGAACGGCGTGCCACGCAATGCGCTGCTGCTGTCGATCGGCGCGTTGCTGTTGGGCGTACTGGCCAACTACCTGGTGCCTGAAAAGGTCTTCGTCTGGGTAACCTCGATCGCCACCTTCGGTGCGATCTGGACCTGGGTGATGATCTTGCTGGCACAGCTGAAGTTCCGCGCCGGCCTTACCACTGCCGAGCGCAAGGCACTGAAGTACCGCATGTGGCTGTGGCCGCTGAGTTCGTATCTGGCGCTGGCCTTCCTGGTGCTGGTGGTCGGGCTGATGGCGTACTTCGAGGATACGCGTGTGGCCCTGTACATCGGCCCGGCGTTCCTGGTGCTGCTGACGGTGCTGTACTACACGCTCCGCCTGGCGCCGAAAGACGCACAAGGTGTGACGAGTACCGCCTCCTGATCTGACGTGGGGCCGCTTTGCGGCCCCAGCGTTCCGTCAGGCCGCCACTTCGCTGTGCGGCTCGAAACTGTCCGCCCGAGCCAGTTGCCACATCCGCGAATAGAACTGCCCGTTCACCTCGCCGGTCAGCAACTCACCTGGCTTCAAGAACACATGCATCTGCGAGAACAGCTTGATCTCGGTGGCCGAAATGCGCCGCACCAGGTGCTTGGCCTCCAGTTGAGCCGGGTGCTCCAGGCCTGCCGCCGCCAGCATTTCTGCCAAGGCACGCAAGGTGTTGTGGTGGAAGTTCAGCACCCGCTGGGCTTTGTCGGGCACCACCAGCGCACGCTGGCGCAACGGATCTTGTGTGGCCACGCCGGTCGGGCACTTGTTGGTGTGGCAGCTTTGCGACTGGATACAGCCGATGGCGAACATGAAGCCGCGTGCAGAGTTGGCCCAGTCGGCACCAATGGCCAGCACGCTGGCGATGTCGAAGGCGCTGACTATCTTGCCGCTGGCGCCCAGCTTGATCTTGTCGCGCAGGTTCAGGCCGACCAAGGTGTTGTGCACGAACAGCAGGCCTTCACGCAGGGGTACGCCGATATGGTCGGTGAACTCCACGGGCGCTGCGCCAGTGCCACCTTCCTTGCCATCGACGACGATGAAGTCGGGCAGGATGCCGGTTTCCAGCATGGCCTTGGCGATGCCCATGAATTCCCACGGGTGGCCCAGGCAGAACTTGAACCCCACCGGCTTGCCGCCGGACAGCTCACGCAACTGGGCGATGAAGTGCATCATTTCGATCGGTGTCGAGAAGGCGCTGTGGCGCGACGGGGAGATGCAATCCTCGCCCATCAGCACGCCACGGGTTTCGGCAATTTCCTGTGTGACCTTGTGTTTGGGCAGTATGCCGCCGTGGCCGGGCTTGGCACCTTGGCTCATCTTGATCTCGATCATGCGCACCTGAGGGCTGCGCGCCTGGGCGGCGAAGCGTTCGGGATCGAAGCGCCCATCCGGCGTGCGGCACCCGAAGTAGCCGCTGCCCAGTTCCCACACCAGGTCGCCACCGTGTTCGCGATGGTAGGGGCTGATGCTGCCCTCGCCGGTGTCGTGGTGGAAGTTGCCCAGCTTGGCGCCCTGGTTGAGCGCACGGATGGCATTGGCACTGAGCGAGCCGAAACTCATGGCCGAAATGTTGAAGATCGAGGCCGAATACGGCTGGCTGCACTGCGGCCCACCAACGATAACGCGGAAGCTGGCCGGGTCGGCCAGCGGTGCCGGGCGCATGGAGTGGCCGATGAACTCGAAACCGGATTCATATACGTCGATCAGGGTGCCGAAAGGTTTGTCCGAGGCTTCGTTCTTCGCCCGGGCATACACCAGCGAGCGCTGGGCGCGGGAGAAGGGCAGGGCATCGCTGTCGGACTCCAGCAGGTACTGGCGGATTTCCGGGCGAATGGCCTCGACCAGATAGCGGATGTTGCCAAGAACCGGGTAGTTACGGCGTACGGCGTGGCGCTGCTGCAGTAAATCGAACAGGCCGACCAGGCTGAGGATGCCAGTGGTCAGGGTGAACGGCCACAACCATTCGTGGTGGCTGAAGGGGATGCTCGCCAGGGTGAACAGCACGCAGGCGGCGAAGAAGGCATAGCGACTGAGAAGTGACAGGCTCATACAGGGTCCTTGCGATGGCGCGGTCAGGCTCAGGGCCTGGGGGCAAACCCCGACCATAGCCAAGTTGCCGGGCGCTGCAAATTAAAATCGGGGTAGCGAAAATCATTCTCGACCCGAGCCGAATTGCCTGGGTGCAACGCATACCGCTGTAGGAGCGGGTTTACCCGCGAATGCGTCGGGAGCCTCACCATCGCATTCGCGGGTGAACCCGCTCCTACAGGGGGGACGTGCTGTGATCAAGATTTTCGATCCTGCTCAATAGCGTGCCGCCTCGACCAGATACGTGTAACGCCCAGTTGGCCTGTCAGGCCGGCACAGGAATGACCGGCCTTGTCAGGCCAATGACCCCATGGGATCCTCGCGGGTCATTTTTCAGCGAGCCCACCCCCATGCCCAACATCATCCGCATCGCCGCTGCCCTGCTGATCGACCCTCAGGGCCGCACCCTGCTGGTGCGCAAGCGTGGCACCGAGGCTTTCATGCAGCCAGGCGGCAAGATCGATGCCGGTGAAACGCCGGTACAGGCGCTGGTGCGCGAGTTGCACGAGGAACTGGGCCTGCGCATCGACCCGGCTCAGGCCGTGCACCTGGGCCAGTTCAGTGCCCCCGCCGCCAACGAGCCGGGCTTCGAAGTGCAAGCTGAACTGTTCCGTGTCGACAGCGCCGCTGCTGTGGTGCCGGCCGCAGAGATCGAGGAGGTGGTCTGGCTGGCAGCAGATCAGGCGCCCGTCATGCAACTGGCCCCCCTGACCCGCGACTTGATCCTGCCGCTGTATCGCCAGGCGCTCAACGCACCGCGCTGACACCGTCGAGGGTGGCGAACGAGGTGTCCTTGGCCGTCAGCAAAAAGTCGCGCATGTACGGGGCATCGAGCATGTCGGTGCGCACGGCGGCATAAAGCGTGGCAAACAGGCCTTTCTCGCCCAGGCGTTTGCCCTTCACATAGCCGCGCGAGCTGTACTCGTGCAGCGCCCAATGCGGCATGCCGCATACGCCACGGCCGCTGGCCACCAGCTGCATCATCATCACCGTCAGCTCCGAGGTGCGCACGGCGGCTGGCTCGATATCGGCCGGCTCCAGGAAGCGGGTGAAGATGTCCAGGCGATCGCGTTCCACCGGATAGGTGATCAGCGTCTGGTCGAGCAAGTCTTGCGGCACGATGTAAGGCTTGCTGGCCAGCGGGTGCTGGTTGGCCACTGCCAGCATCGCCTCGTAGGTGAACAGCGGCACATAAGTGATGCCTGCCAGGTCCACCGGGTCGGAGGTCACCACCAGGTCAAGGTCGCCACGGGCCAAGGCCGGCAGCGGGGCGAAGGCAAAGCCGGAGGCCAGGTCCAGTTCCACTTCCGGCCAGGCATCACGGAACTGGTCGATGGTCGGCATCAGCCACTGGAAGCAGCTGTGGCATTCGATAGCCATGTGAAGGCGTCCGGCAGTGCCTCCGGCCAGACGTGCAATGTCACGTTCGGCACTGCGCAGCAACGGCAGGGTGGCATCGGCCAGTTGCAGTAGACGCAGCCCGGCGCTGGTGAAGCGGATCGGCTTGGTCTTGCGCACGAAAATCGGGAGGCCCAGGCGCTCTTCAAGCTCCTTGAACTGGTGCGACAACGCCGACTGGGTCAGGTGCAGGCGTTCGGCGGCCTCCACCAGGCTGTCGGCTTCGCGCAGGGCATGAAGGGTTTTCAGGTGACGGATCTCCAGCACAGATGACTCCGGGGTATGGAATAGAGGAACCAGGTAATGAGTTGAGTTTCTCTCATGATGCTACATCTGTCGACTGGGCGATCGTCGCACCGCCTGGCGGGAGTCATGAAACTGTCACCGAACTGTGGCAGCGCGCCCGAACAGAATTCATCAGACTCGCGCTCTACTGGGGATCTGCATTCTGGTGTTTCTTTCATGCGGGCTTTTTGGCTTTTTCTTTTCTTCCTGTTCAGCGCACCTGCGAGTTTCGCCGAACAGCGCTGTGACGCCCATGTGCCGGTGCAGCGTGCCGAACTGGGGGCCGTCAGTCTGGTGTACCAGAGCGTCGGTGCGCCACGCGACCCGGCCTTGCTGCTGGTCATGGGCCTGGGCGGGCAGCTGATTCATTGGCCGGACGACGTGGTCGAGGCATTGTGCCGCCAGGGTTTTCGGGTGATCCGCTATGACAACCGCGATGTCGGCCTGTCACGCTGGAACCAGGTGCCACCGCACGCCAACCTGACGCTTGAGCTGTTGCGTTACAAGCTGGGCCTGCCAGTGTCGGCGCCCTATACGCTGACTGATATGGCAGATGACGGCGTGCGCCTGATGGACGCGTTGGGCGTGCGCCAGTTTCATGTCTTGGGGGTGAGCATGGGCGGCATGATTGCCCAGCATCTGGCGGCGATGGCGCCCGAGCGTGTGCGCAGCCTGACGCTGGTCATGTCCAGTTCAGGGGCGGCGGGGCTGCCGGCACCGGACCCGGCGTTGGTGCAGCTGCTGGCCCGGCGCAGCGCACCGAACCGCGAAGTGGCTATCGAGCAGCAGGCCGACCTGCTGGCGGCCTTGGGCAGCCCGGAAGTACACGACGACCGTGACGTGTTGCTGCAACAGGCGGCGCAGGCCTATGACCGGGCGTTCAACCCTGACGGGGCCAAGCGCCAGATCATGGCGATACTGGCCGAGCCGAGTCGCGTGGAGTTGCTCAACCAGTTGCGAGTGCCGACCCTGGTGGTACACGGTACGGCTGACCCGTTATTGCCGGTGATGCATGGCGTGCACCTGGCGGCGCATATCCAGGGCAGCCAGTTGCGCTTGATCCCGGGGCTGGCGCACCGGTTCCAGGAGCCGTTCAAGGCGCCGCTGCTGGGGGCGGTGTTGCCTTATTTGCAGGCGCATAGGCAAGCGGTCACGCACATCGCAGGGCTCTGAAATCCGCGCTGGCTGCTTCGCGGGCTTGCCCGCTCCCACCGGTGCTGCACCGATCTCAGGCTTTCCAGTTTGGGTTCAGGTCAGCCGAGGCCGTATTTTTTCACTTTGTCGAACAGCGTGGTCTTGGCCATGCCCAGTTCCTGGCTGGCCTGGCTCAGGTTGCCGCCAGTGCGTTGCAGGGCATCAGTGAGCAGGTTGCGTTCGAATGCTTCCACCGCCTCGGCAAAAAGCAGGCCTTGGTTGGCACCACCGCTGGGGCCTTTCTTGAACGCTGGCAGGCCGAGGGCATAGCGTTCGGCCACGTTGCGCAACTCGCGCACGTTGCCCGGCCAGTCATGGGCCATCAGGCGCGACAGGGTCTGGCTGTCCAGTGTCGGTGTTTCCCGGTCGAAGCGCAGGGCCGACTGCTGCAGGAAATGCTCGAACAACTGCAGGATGTCTTCACGGCGCTCACGCAGCGGCGGCAGCTCCAGGGTGACCACGTTCAGCCGGTAATACAGGTCGCTACGGAACTGGCCGCTCTGGCCCAACGCATCGAGGTCAGCCTTTGTCGCGGCGATCACCCGACAATCCACCGGGATGCTCTGGTTCGAGCCCAGTCGCTCCAGGGTGCGCTCCTGCAGTACGCGCAGCAGCTTGATCTGCAGGTTGATCGGCATGCTCTCCACTTCATCGAGGAACAGCGTGCCGCCATTGGCGTGCTCGATCTTGCCGATACGGCGCTTGCCGGCACCGGTGAAGGCGTTGGCCTCGTGGCCGAATATCTCGCTTTCAAACAGGTTTTCCGGCAGGCCTCCGCAGTTCAGCGCCACGAATGGGTGGCCCTGGCGGCGGCTGAAGTCGTGCAGGCAGCGCGCGACCAGTTCTTTGCCGGTGCCGGTCTCACCTTCGATCAGCACGTTGGCTGAGGTGTCGGCGACGTTGGCGATCAGTTCGCGCAAGTGCTCCATGGCCGGTGAGCGACCAATGATGCGTCCCTCCAGGCTGCTCTGTTCAGCCAGCTGGCGGCGCAGGGCCACCACTTCGCGTGAAAGCCCGCGCTGTTCCAGCGCGCGGCGTACCACGTCGACCAGGCGCTCGGGGGAGAACGGTTTTTCCATGAAGTCGTAGGCGCCGTTACGCATGGCGCCAACGGCCATGTCGATATCGCCATGGCCAGTGATCAGCACCACCGGCAGGCTGCGGTCACGGGCCTTGAGGCGATTGAGCAGCTCCAGGCCATCAATACCCGGCAGGCGGATATCGCTGACGACAATGCCGGCGAAGTCGTCGCCGATGCGTTCCAGCGCCTGTTCGGCACTGCCTACGCCCTCGCAGGCGATATCCTCCAGGGCCAGCGCCTGCTGGCAGCCGAGCAGCACATGCGGGTCGTCTTCGACGATCAGGACGGTAAGAGGCGCTTGGTTCATGGATGCTCTGCCGATTCGCTAGGGGGGAAAACCAGAGGCAGGGCCAGGACGAAGGCCGTGCCGCCGGTGGCGGGATGCTCGACGTTGAGGCTTCCCTTGGCGGCGGCGGCAAGGCTCGCCGACAGGGTCAGGCCCAGGCCCAGGCCATGCTCGCCCGGTTTGGTGGTAAAGAAGGGTTCGAACAGGTGCTTGCGCGCCTCGGCGTCGATACCGTGGCCGTTGTCGCGCACCTGCAAACGGTACTTGTCACCCTGCACCTCGCCTTCCAGCCACAGCTCAGGCTGCGGTTGCGCGGCCATGGCGTCAAGGGCATTCCCGATCAGGTTGACCAGAATCTGCTCCAGGCGGGTCTGGTCGATGGCCAGTTGCTGGTCCTCGAACTGGTGGTGCAATTTCAAGTGACAGGCACTGATGCGGTTGGCCAGCACCTGCAGGGTGGCCTCTACCGCCTTGGCCAGTGAAGCCTGGCCGCTGTCATCGCCGCGCCGGGCGAACGAGCGCAGGCTGGCGGTGATGCGGCCCATACGGTCGATCAGGTCATTCATGGTGCGCAGGTTGGTACTGGCGGTTTCCAGCGCCCCGCGCTCAAGGAAACGCACAGTATTACCAGACAAGGTGCGCAGCGCAGCCAGTGGCTGGTTCAGCTCGTGGGCAATGCTGGTGGACATCTGCCCGATGGCGGCCAGCTTGCCCGCCTGCACCAGCTCATCCTGGGCGTGGCGCAAGGTCTGCTCGGCGTGCCGGCGCTCGCGAATCTGGCCCTTCAGGCGTTCGTTGCTGGCGCGCAGGTCGGCGGTGCGTTCGGCAATCCGCCGCTCCAGCTGGCTGTTGGCTTCTTCAAGGGCTTCGCGGGCCGCCAGGCGGGTGGCGATCACTTTGCGCCGCTCGTTCCAGGCAATGCCGAGGATCGCCAGCAAGGCAAAGGCCACGCCCACCAGAATGCCCTGCACCATGGACTCGCGACGCAGGTCCTGCAGGGGGGTCAGCAGGGTGAAATGCCAGGGCGTGTCGACCAGGCGCCTGGTTTGCGCCAGGTAGGCCACTTCGTGCGGCTTGCCATGAGCGGTTTCGGTGTTGGCCGGGAAGGTCAGTTTTTCCACGCCATCGGCCAGGGTCTCCCGGGCCAGAGGCTGCAATTCGTTCAGCGGCCACCAGTAGTACTGCAGGCTTCGCGCCAGGCGCTCCTTGATTTGCGGGGTCAGCGGGCGCACCGACTTAAGGCGCCGGGCCGGGTCGCTGGAGAGGATGATGATGCCATTCTCGTCGCTGACGAACGCCTCCAGGCGGGCACGCTGCCAGCGCTCCTCGAGGGTGTCCAGGCGCACCTTGATCACCGCAACGCCTATGATCTTGCCGTGCTCCTCAAGCCCATGGGCCAGGTAATAGCCGGCCTCGCCCGTGGTACTGCCGATGCCGTAGAAACGCCCGGGTTCGCCGCGCACGGCAGTCTGGAAGTAGGCGCGGAACGACAGGTCTTCACCCAGGAACGAGTCGGCATCGCGCCAGTTGCTGGTGGCCTGCACCCGGCCATTGGTGTCGAGGACGAAGATGGCCCGACTGCGACTGCGACGATTCAGGCCTTCAAGGTATTCATTGACCGTCTGGCGTGAGCCGCCGTCCGGGTCGGTGAGCAGGTGCGAGACGCTGTCTTCCAGCTCCAGCAGGCTCGGCAAGTAGGTGTACTTGCTGATCTCGCTTTCGACCGTGCGTGCGTGCAGCTCCAGCTGGCGTTCACCGTTTTCGCTGAGGGTGCGGATGCCGTTGCTCTCGCTGATCAGGTAGCCAGCCATTCCCAGGCCGACCATCAGCAGGATGATCAGCGGCGGTAACAGCAATTGACGGATCAGGCGGGAATTCACGGCAGGCTTGGCAGGGCGAAGTAGCGAGGGGTCGCATTTCATCACAGTGGCCTTGTAACGACCAGCTTCCGCTGCCTGGTGGTCCCTGGCAGCGGAAGCTGTGGCCGGGTCAGTGCTGCAGGATCTTGCTGAGGAAGTGCTGGGTGCGCTGGTCGCGGGCGCTCTGGTCACCGAAGAACTCTTCCTTGGTGCAGTCTTCGATGATACTGCCCTTGTCCATGAAGATGACCCGGTTGGCGACTTTGCGGGCAAAGCCCATTTCGTGGGTTACGCACATCATGGTCATGCCTTCGTGGGCCAGTTGCACCATCACGTCCAGTACCTCGCTGACCATTTCCGGGTCCAGTGCCGAGGTGGGTTCGTCGAACAGCATGACGATCGGGTCCATCGCCAGGGCGCGGGCGATTGCCACGCGCTGCTGCTGGCCACCAGAGAGCTGGCCAGGGTGTTTCTTGGCATGGGCACTGAGGCCTACACGGTCAAGCAGGGCCAGGCCTTTCTTGGTGGCTTCTGCCTCGCTGCGGCCCAGGACCTTGCGCTGGGCAATGGTCAGGTTCTCGGTGATGGTCAGGTGCGGAAACAGCTCGAAGTGCTGGAACACCATGCCCACTCGCGAGCGCAGCTTGGGCAGGTTGGTCTTCGGGTCGGCAATCGAGGTGCCATCGACCACGATGTCGCCCTTCTGGAACGGCTCCAGTGCATTGACGCACTTGATCAGGGTGGACTTGCCCGAGCCCGACGGGCCACAGACCACCACTACCTCACCTTTCTTGACCTCGGTGCTGCAATCGGTCAGTACCTGGAAGTCGCCGTACCACTTGTTGACGTTCTTGATGGAAATCATACGGTGATCCTTTTTTGCAGGCGCTTGACCAGCCACGAAGCGGTGAAGCTGATGATGAAGTAGACAACGCCGGCGAAGATCAGGAACTCATGGGAGCGCCCGATGATGTCGCCGTTGGAGCGAGCCGAGTTGAGGAAGTCGACCAGGCCCACGGTGTACACCAGCGAGGTGTCCTGGAACAGGATGATGCTCTGCTGCAGCAGCAGCGGGGTCATCTTGCGGAAGGCCTGGGGCAGGATGATCAGGCGCATGGTCTGCGCGTAGTTCATGCCCAGTGCTTGTGCGGCGCCCATCTGGCCCTTGGAGATCGACTGCACGCCGGCGCGGACGATTTCGCAGAAGTACGCGGCCTCGAACATCATGAAGGCGACCACGCAGGAGGTGAAGGCACCCACCGGGGTATCTTCGCCGGTGATCCAGCGCAGCACGAACGGCACCGCCAGGTAGAACCAGGTGATCACCAGCAGCAGCGGGATCGAGCGGAAGTAGTTGACGTAGGCACCGGCCAGGTTCGACAGCAGTTTGCTCGACGACAGGCGCATCAGGGCCAGGATGGTGCCCAGCACGATACCGCCGATGACTCCCATGACCATCAGTTTGAGGGTCATGACCATACCGTCCCAGAGGGCAGGCAGGGCGGGGATGATTTCGCTGAAATCCATTTCCATTTACTTGCCCCCCACGGAGATCAGGCCAGGCACGGCGACTTTCTTCTCGACCATGCGCATGAGCAGCATCAGGCCCATGTTCAGGGTGAAGTAGATCAGCGTGGCCAGGGTGAACGCCTCGAACAGGTTGGCGGAAAACTCAGCGGTCTGTTTGGTCTGCGCCAGCAGCTCCATCAGGCCGATAAGCGACGCCACCGAGGAGTTCTTGAACACGTTGAGGAACTCGGAGGTGAGCGGCGGAATGATGATCCGGTAGGCCTGCGGCAGCAGCACATTGTTGTAGATCTGCGGGAGGCTGAAGCCCATGGCACGGGCGGCAGCTTCCTGGCCCTTGGGCAGCGCCTGGATACCGGTACGTACTTGCTCACAGACGCGTGCGGCGGTGAACAGGCCCAGGCAGATGACCACGCTGATCAGCGCCGAAGTGGTCGGGTTGAGGTCCTGCTTGAACCATTCCTGCAAGCCTTCTGGCAGCAGGTCCGGTACCAGGAAGTACCAGATGAACAGTTGCACCAGCAGTGGCACGTTGCGGAACAGTTCCACGTAGGCGGTGGCGATACCCGATACCAGGCGGTTCGGCACGGTACGCATGACGCCGAGGAGTGACCCCAGCAGCAGCGCGATGATCCAGGCGGTGATGGCGATGGCGATGGTCCAGCCCAGGCCGGTGAAGTACCAGTCCAGATAGGTTTCGCTGCCCACGCCGGTGGACTTGAAGAACACGCCCCAGTCCCAGTTGTAATTCATCGGGATTTCCCCTCAGACGGTTGTTTCACGGGCACCTTCGAGCATCCGGGGGCGCAAGGCGCCCTCGGATGAAAGGTTAGACACTAATGAGTGGCCTGCAGAATTGATTCGTGCTTGTGAGCACCAGGCCACTATTTGCTGAGGATCAGGACTTCTTCTCGTCCGCAGCCTTGTCGGTTGGCTCGGCGATCAGTTTTTTCAGCTCGTCGCTCATCTCGAAGTTGAGGTTCAGACCTTTAGGCGGGATCGGCTGCATGAACCACTTGTCATAGCTCTTGTTGACTTCGCCCGACTTGAAGTAGGCAACGATGGCGTCGTCGACCGCTTTCTTGAACGCAGCGTCTTCCTTGCGCACCATGCAGCCGTAGATTTCATACGACTGTGGCGTACCGGTGATGACCCAGTCTTTTGGCTTGCGCGCCTTGGCCATTTCACCGGCGAGCAGGGCGTCATCCATCATGAAGGCCACGGCGCGGCCGCTTTCGAGCATGTTGAAGGCTTCACCGTGGTCCTTGGCGGAAATCACGTTCATCTTCATCTGCTTGTCGGCGTTCATCGCCTTGAGGATGCGCTCGGAGGTGGTACCGGCGGTGGTCACCACGTTCTTGCCGGCCAGGTCCGGGAAGTCTTTGTATGCAGGCTGACCGTCCTTGACCTTGGTCAACAGGCGGGTACCGACTTCGAAGATGCCGACCGAGAAGCCGACCTGTTGTTGGCGCTCGACGTTGTTGGTGGTGGAGCCGCACTCCAGGTCGACGGTGCCGTTCTGCACCAGCGGAATACGGGTTTGCGAGGTGACCAGGTTGTAACGGACCTTGATGTCCGTGCCCAGTTGCTTCTTCAGCGCGTCGACGACAGCCAGCTGGATGTCATGCGAATAACCGACGGGCTCGGGTTTGCCGGCCAGGTAGGAAAATGGAATGGAGGAGTCGCGGTGCCCCAGCGTGATGGTGCCCGATTCCTTGATCTTCTTCAGGGTGCCGGTGAGCTCCTCGGCCATGGCCGGCGAAGCGATGACTGCAGCCGCGATGGCTGCGCCCAGCAATTGACGAACGATACGCATCAAATTTTCCTCGACGTGTTTGTTTTTTTTATGGAGCCGTTGGCGGACTCTTCGTTCAACGAATACAGCAAGAAGCGGGTGCATTCGGCTACCAAGTGTAGAGCATGACTCGTGCCAAGCCCTGCTGTCGACCTTAAACCACTGGTATTGCTCGTGCTTGACAGTCTCGACAGCTCTCTGGGGTTCGCCAGGCCGAATAAATAGCGTTTTCTTGTTCGGTTATCCGAACGCGCGGGCTGCCGCACATCCAGGTATCGCGTGTGGTAACTATGCAGTGCGCGGCAAGGGCGCAGACGTAGTGTGCTCTCCTCTTTGTCTGGAGAGCTTCACAGATGTCACCGCACCAGCCCCCGAACGATTCCATCGATAGCCTGATTGCCCAAAACTTGCCTGGATGGCTAGTCGACCACGTGCAACCGGAAAGGCTCGATGCGTTACGTAACGCCCTGCGTCGCCAGGCGCACTGCAATGCGCGGCTTGGCCCGATCCTCCAGGCCATCCCTTCTTTGCAGGCCTACGCAGCAGAGTTGCTCAAAACGAAACTGCGCAAGAGCGGCCTCAGCAACCCGGACGTGACGGGCTGGAAGGTACGGGTCTCGCAGCGTCTGTTGCTGCCCAGCGCTTCGCCTGCGCTGCTGCGGCCTACCTATGTTCGCCGCTCCAGGCGGTCGTTGCTGGAGGCGACGCTGCATAACTATCATCGCAGGGAGACACGCCCCGGGCTGATGCGCAGAGGGGAACTGGTCGATGGCAATGGTAACCGCCTGCCGATGAGCTTCCACGCGTTTGCCTCCGCGTGTCGCGAGGTCGATGCAGGTGGCAAGTACCAAGCGTTGCTCACGCACCATCTGCAGCCTGAAGACGGCCCGGAGGATGAGCCGGGCCAGGCCATTTCCCGCTTGCACGGGCTGTTCGAAGCGAGTTTCAAGGCCCATTTCGAGGTGGCGATGCGGATCGCTGCGTTGAAACAGGACATTGACGAACGCACGTATTTTCTTCTGTTGCCACATATTGCCGAAAAACCGGTGGTGCCTGCGCTGGTTGGCACTGTGGTCCCCCGGCAGTTGTACCTGCTGGGCCGCCCGGTTCAAGGCGTGCTGGCGCTGGAAGTGCGTCCCTCAGCTGATGGCGCAGTGGCGTCGGTGGTGCTCTGGATACCCGATGACCCTCATCAGCCCGTCTCCCGTCATGCCAGCTGGGATGCACTCGACAAGTACCTCGGTAAGCGCTTCCGTGCGCCGGCCTATCGGCGCTTTTTCGCGCGCTTCATTACCGAGCGTGAGCGCATCAATTTCTATCGGGTATTGAACGAACGGGTCGCGCAGGCATCGACAGCCGGGGTGGAACTCGACGCCCGTTCTGCACCGATCGCTGACGCGCCATTCGTACACCTGCGCCGGCAATACCTCGCCAAGATCAAGGATGACGCCAAGGTGCTCGCGGTGCCCACCGATGTCGAAGATGACGAAGACCGCGAAGCGCGCATGCAGGGCTACAAAGAGCTGGGTATGAATTTGCTGAGCGTGGCGGGGGCCTTCGTGCCGGTACTTGGCGAGGTGCTGCTGGTGGCAAACGCGGTTCAGATCGCTGACGAGGTTTATGAAGGATATGCAGATTGGCGCATAGGTGATCGCGAAGGGGCGTTGAACCACCTGTTCAACGTTGCCGAAAACGTGGTGGTCGGCGGGATGATCGCAGCCGGCAGCCAAGTGGCCGTGCGTGCCCTTGAGCGTCTGGCCTTTGTGGATGACTTGGCACCGGTGTGCACCTCCGCAGGCAAGGTCAAGCTCATGGCCATGGATCTACCGGGTTACGATGCCCAACCTTTGCGTGGTGTCGGCGCACAGGAATGGTTATGGCACCTCGATAGCGGCCGCTATCGGGTGATGGAGGACCCGCAGGATGGTCGCGCCAGGATCCTGCACCCTGGTCGTCCCGGCGCCTACCGGCCGGTGATCGAGCAGAATGGCGCCGGTGGCTGGCGCCATGAACTCGAAGCTCCCCAATACTGGGAAGGGCGGGCCAATCTGGTACGCCGCCTGAGTACGCCCCTGGCAGAGCTACCGGAAGCGACATGCGACTATCTGCTCCAGGTGACAGGGCTGAGTGAGGCGCAGATTCGCCGTTTGCACGTCGAACACATGGGTGCACCTGCACGATTGCTCGATGCCCTGGAGCTTTATCAGGCACATGCATTACACCCGGATTTCAGCGCGCCGCAACTGGCGCAGTACGTTGCTGCCCGGCAAGTGCAGCCCAATGGCATCGAGCGGATATTGCAGCGCACTTTCCCGGGCCTGTCGGCTCGCTGTACGCGTGAGTTGCTTCAGCAATGCAGTGGTGCGCAGCTTGATACGCTCAGCGCCGCACAGCGGGTCCCTCTGGCAGTGGCCGAGCGCGCACGATGGTCGCTGCGCGAAAGCCGTCTGGACAGGGCATGCGCGGGTCTGCGCCTGCCGCGTTGCGTCAATCCCGACACCGAACGCCTGGCGTTGGGCTTGCTCAAGCGCCAGCTGAAATGGCCGGACGCCCTGCGCATCGAACTGCGCGAAGGTAGCCCGAGTGGGCGGTATCTGGCCGGTATCGGCGCTGAGTCTGCGCAGGATGTACGGTGTATCGTGCGCCGCGGCGACGGCTACCGCTATGCCGGTCAAAGCGCATCCGGCCCCTACCTGGCGGCACTGCTGTCTGCGCTGGACGAGACGCACACAGCCGATCTCGGCGATGCTGCTGTCAGTCCAGGCGCCTTGGGCTCGTTGCTGATCGAGGCCGCTGCCGGTGATCGTACCCAAGCGGCTGAGCTCTGTGGCATGCCCCGTATGGGCGTTGGCCTGCGACCCCCGACCCGGTTGGGGGATGGGCGTATCGGGTATGCCTTGAGTGGGCGAGGGGAGAGCAGTCGGCGTGCCATAGGGCGTGGTATTCACCAAGTGTTTCCGACAATGACAGACGGGGAGCTACAAGCCTATCTGCTTGATCTCATGGAGCGGCGAGTAGGGTTGTGGGAGCACTACAGCCAGCTCACGGGACAGTTGGCACGCCTGCGTCAGAGCCTGCGCCAGTGGCGCAGGGATGCCAGTAACCCACTGGACGCGCTGCGCCGCCGTCGGGTCGCTACTGCCGTTCGGCGAAGCTGGCGGCGCAAGATAACCGACGAGGCTGGGGACTACGCGCTGATCATCAGCGGAGAGCGTATCGGAAGTCTGCCCGAATTACCGGAGGGGGTGAGCTTTGATCATGTGCGACGGCTGATCCTCAGTGACCTGCGCCTTGGTGAAATCAATGGGGACTTTCTTCGACGTTTTCCCAACCTGATTGAGCTCGACCTGTCCGGCAATCGCCTGACTGCGATCCCTCACGGCATTGAACATATGCCCCGCCTGCGGCAGCTAAACCTGCGCCGCAACAGCGTGATCATGGATGAGGCCGGTGAGTTGCGTCTTGCCGGAATGAGCGCGCTGCGGTACCTCGACCTCAGCCACAACCCGCTGGGAAGGGCGCCGGTACTGACGCGCCTGGGCAATTTGCGTGAAGTCAACCTGCGCTCTGCCGGCCTTGAGGCGTTGCCTGAGCGGATTTCATTTCGTGCCCACATAGACTTGCGTAACAACAACATCCGCACACTGCGCCGAGAGGTGCAGCAGCTGCGCCTGCAGGTGCACCAGTTGTCCTTGCACGATAATCCAATAGGCGAAGCTGACGCATTGCTGCTCGATGAGGCTCGAGGTGTAACCCCGGGGCAGTGGGGGTCTGCGTCCGCACGCCATCGCGCCATTGACAGTGATCTTTTCAACACCTGGGCCAACAGTACAGCCGACGCCGAGCGTGATCGCCAGCAGGCCATATGGACAGCGCTGCTTGAGGAACCGCAGTCAGATGGAATGTTTCGCTTTCTGGCAGACTTCGTCCACGGCGAGGACTTTGAACAACATCCAGGGCATTACCGCAGCCGTATCTGGCGGATTCTGGAAACGTGTGAGCAGCACGAGCAGTTGCGTCATCAGTTGTTTCTCGAGGCATCTGGCCGGCGCAGTTGTGAAGACCGCCTGCTGCTGTTGCTGGAGCAGATGGAACTTGGGGTTCTGGTGCTGCGCGCCGTCGAAGATGCTCATGGCAGTCGGATGGAAGCTCGTTTGTTAAGCCTGGCGCGTGGTTTGTTTCGCCTGGACGAGGTCGACCGTCACGCGACGTTGCACGTGCAACGCATGCATGCCGAGCACGCTCCACATATCGATGAAATCGAGACACGGCTTTTTTACCGACAGCGGCTTGCGCGTCCCTTGGGCTTGCCGATCGAGCTCGACGAAATGCATTACCCGGGTTTTGCAAACGTAACCACCAGCGACGTGCTGCGAGTCCAGGACGCGGTTTTGCAAAATGAGTCGACGGATGCCCTGATAGCCTCGTTGGCACAGCGGCCTTTCTGGGAGCAATACGCGCGAGAGTTTCATGCGCAGCGATTTGAAGAACTGGTACAGCCACTGCACCAGCGCATGGAGGCCCTACAGGCTCAGGTAGATGAGCAAGTGATTAGCGAAAACGAGTTTCTGCAACGCTGTGAAGCACTGAAGACTGATTACGATCGCAGCGAGCGGGCGCTGCTGGCGCGTTTGGCCCGTGAAGCCTATGAGCGCTGGGCGAATACGCCCCCTTGATGAGTCAAGAGGGCTTCACCGTCGATATCAGGCTGCGCGACTATTCGCGCGCACCTTGCGGGCTTGCTGCAGATACGCCTCCAGAGCCCTCTGCTCCTGCGCGGTCAGCGACAGGCCCAGCTTGGTGCGACGCCAGATAATGTCAGCGGTTTGCTCTGCCCATTCCTCCTCCAGCAGGTAGTCCACCTCGCGGGTGAACAGCCCGGCCCCGATAGCCTGCCCGAGGTCCTCGGGGCCGTGAACGCCATCGAGCAGCCGCCACACGCGGCTGCCGTAGGTGAGCACCCAGCGTTTGGCCAGGTCAACAGGCAACCAGCCGCAACGTGCCAGCACGGCATCGATCAGCGCCTGTACCGTTGTCATGCCCTCTGCGCCCGGCAGTGGCGCACTGGCAGTCCAGGCGCCGCGCATCTGGGTGAAGAAGGGCTTGAGTTCAACCATGGCCGATTCGGCCAGCTTGCGGTAGGTGGTGAGCTTGCCGCCGAACACAGACAGTAGCGGTGCCTGGCCTTCCTCTGCCGAAAGCGCGAGTGTGTAGTCCCGGGTCACCGCCGAAGGGTTGTCCGACTCATCGTTGCACAATGGCCGAACGCCGGAGTAGGTATGCAGGATGTCGGCTGGGCTCAGTTGATGGTTGAAGTGCTCGTTGACCACCTTCAACAGGTAATGTGTTTCCTGCTCGGTAATGGCGACCATGGCCGGGTCGCCGCTGTATTCCCGGTCAGTGGTGCCGATCAGGGTAAAGCGGTCCAGGTACGGGATGCAGAAAACGATGCGCTGGTCTTCGTTCTGCAGAATGTAGGCATGTTCGCCTTCATACAGGCGCGGCACGATTATGTGGCTGCCCTGGATCAGGCGGATGCCGTAAGGCGCATCGAGCTTGAGGTCGTCCTTGATGAAGCTGGCCACCCAGGGGCCAGCGGCGTTGACCAGTGCGCGGGCATGGATTGTCTGGAGGCTGCCATCGGCGTGCTGCAGTTCTACCTGCCACAAGCCTTCTACACGTTCGGCGCGCAAGCAGCGTGTGCGGGTGTGGATATGTGCGCCTAGCTCACGGGCAGCCATGGCGTTGAGCACCACCAGGCGGGCGTCATCGACAGCGCAGTCGGCGTATTCGAAGCCCCGGGTGATTGCCGGTTTCAGGGGGTAGCCCGGGCCGAAGCGCAAGCTACGCGAGGCGCCCAGGCGCTTGCGCTTGCCCAGGTGGTCGTAGAGGAACAAGCCGGCGCGGATCATCCAGGCAGGGCGCAGGTGGGGGCGGTGCGGAAGCACGAAGCGCATAGGTTTGACGATGTGCGGCGCCTTGGCCAGCAGCACTTCACGTTCAGCCAGGGCCTCGCGGACGAGGCGAAATTCGTAGTGCTCCAGGTAGCGCAGGCCACCGTGAATCAGTTTGCTGCTGGCTGATGACGTGTGTTGGGCCAGGTCGTCCTTTTCGCAAAGGAAGACCTTCAAGCCGCGTCCAGCGGCGTCGGCAGCAATGCCCACGCCATTGATGCCGCCGCCGATCACGGCAAGGTCATAGCAGTCGGCTGTTGGGGGCTGGGACGAAACTGGCTGGGACACGGGCAAGGCCTCCTGGTGCTGTTCATATCGAATATGAACATTAATGTTCGTTTGCGAAAATACTAGCGCAATAGAAAGCCAGTCGCTAGCCAGTCTCTATAGAAAAAACTGATCAAATGACAATAAAGTGAACATTTATGAAAATTCAGGAGGGTACGGCTTGGGTTTTGGTTAGGACGCGCCTCTACCTCAGGAATAACTGGCCCGAAACAGGTGCAGGCGTTAGCTTCGCTGGCGATGCGCCGCGCGGGCGGCGCATGGTTTCACAGCCGCCACGAACCTGGCGGCATGCGCCCACAAGCCTTAAACCACCTCAAGCCTGATCTTGTTCTGGTTCAACAATTGGGTAAGGGGTGGGGTAGGAGCCTGGTCGGTCACCAGGCAGTCGACCAGGTCGATTGAGCCCAGACGTACCATGGCATTGCGCCCGAACTTGCTGGAGTCAGCCGCGAGAATCACTTGTCGGGCATTGGCAATGATGGCTTGCGACACGCGCACTTCCTGATAGTCGAAATCGAGCAGGCTGCCATCCTCGTCGATACCGCTGATGCCCACCAGAGCGAAGTCGACTTTGAACTGGTTGATGAAATCGACACTGGCCTGGCCGACTACACCACCATCTCGGCGCACCGTGCCACCCGCCACCAGCACTTCGAAATCGTCCTTGGCGGCCAGGATCGCAGCCACATGCAAGTTGTTGGTGATGACTTTCAGGTGGCTGTGGTTGAGCAGCGCCCGTGCAATCGACTCGGTGGTGGTGCCGATGTTGATGAACAGCGAGGCATGGTCGGGAATCTGCCGGGCCACGGCGTCGGCAATGCGCTGTTTTTCGTCGCGCATCTGGTCGGCACGCATGGCGTAGGCGGTATTTTCGATGCTCGAATCGTAAGCCGCACCGCCGTGGTAACGGCGCAGCAGGTTGAGCTCGGCAAGCTGGTTGATGTCGCGCCGGATGGTCTGGGGAGTGACAACGAATAGCTGCGCCATTTCCTCGATACTGACATAGCCGCGTTCGCGCACCAGTTCGAGGATTTGTTGTTGGCGGGGGGGCAGATTCATGGGCGGTCCTTTGGGGCTGCCGGACAAATTCTGCAATGATGCCGTAGGAAAGGGATGACGGCCAGTGGACGTTTGGGGCCGCATGGCGGCCCCAACAGGTATTATGCCTCGTGATCTTCCCAGTCACGGGTACGCTCGACTGCCTTCTTCCAGCCGGCATACAGCTTTTCTTTCTGCGTTTCATCCAGCTGCGGGCTGAACTCGCGCTCGATGATCGCCTTGTCGCGCAGCTCGTCCAGGCCGCTCCAGAAGCCACAGGCCAGGCCTGCCAGATAGGCGGCGCCCAGTGCCGTGGTTTCGCGCATCTGTGGCCGCTCCACGCAGGTGCCGAGGATGTCGGCCTGGAACTGCATGAGGAAATTGTTGGCCACTGCACCGCCGTCCACGCGCAGCTCGGACAAGCGCTGGCCGCAGTCCTGCTGCATGGCGTCGAGGACATCGCGGGTCTGATAGGCGATGGACTCCAGTGCGGCGCGGATGATGTGGTCCACCTTCACGCCACGTGTCAGGCCGAACAGCGCACCACGGGCATACGGGTCCCAGTACGGGGCACCCAGGCCGGTAAAGGCTGGCACCAGATACACGCCGTTGCTGTCCTTGACCTTGCTGGCGAAGTACTCGGTATCCAGGGCATCGTTGACGATCTTCAGTTCGTCACGCAGCCATTGCACGGTAGAGCCACCATTGAATACCGCGCCTTCCAGTGCATAGGCCACCTCACCACGCGGGCCGCAGGCAATGGTAGTGAGCAGGCCGTGGGATGACTTCACCGCCTGGTCGCCCGTGTTCATCAACAGGAAGCAGCCGGTGCCGTAGGTATTCTTGGCCTGGCCCGGCTCCACGCACATCTGGCCGAACAGTGCCGATTGCTGGTCGCCGGCGATACCGGCAATGGCAATGCCGCTCTTGGTGTGGCCGTACACTTCCGAAGAGGGGCGCACCTCAGGCAGCATTTGCCGCGGGATGCCCAGGATTTCCAGCAGCTTGTCGTCCCACTGCAGGCTGTGGATGTTGAACATCAGCGTGCGCGAGGCGTTGGTGTAGTCGGTGACATGCACCTTGCCGCCGGTAAATTTCCAGATCAGCCAGGTGTCGATGGTGCCGAACAGCAGTTCGCCACGCTCGGCGCGTTCACGGGCGCCGTCGACATTGTCGAGGATCCACTTCAGCTTGGTGCCGGAGAAATACGGGTCGGTGACCAGGCCGGTGGTTTCACGAATGTAGTCTTCATGGCCGTCACGCTTGAGCTGGGCACAGATCTCGGTGCTGCGGCGGCACTGCCAGACAATGGCGTTGTACACCGGGCGCCCGGTTTCCTTGTCCCACACCACAGTGGTTTCGCGCTGGTTGGTAATACCCAGCGCGGCGACCTGGGCGTGGCTGATACCTGCCTGGGCCAGAGCCTCGACCATGGTCGCGCTTTGTGTGGCGAAAATCTCCATCGGGTCATGCTCGACCCAGCCCGCCTGCGGGTAATGCTGTGCGAACTCGCGCTGGGAGGTACCCACAACATTGGCGTCACGGTCGAAAATGATCGCCCGCGAACTGGTGGTGCCCTGGTCCAGGGCGATGATGTAGTTCTTATCCTGGGTGTCTGTCATGGTCGTAGGCCTTGCAAGAATAGAGGGTCAGGGCTGTGCGTGGTGGCAGCATCAATTGGCTTGAGTATCGCCCTGGCGAATGTCATTTGTCTCAGGGATCGCGGCGGGCGCTAATGGCAGGTTGCGTGCAATAAGGCCGCGATAGCCAGCTGCACCCAGACAGGCGCCCAGGATCGGTGCAAATACCGGAACCAGGAAATAAGGAATATCCCGCCCGCCAGTGAAGGCGATTTCGCCCCAGCCGGCCAGGAATGTCATGAGTTTTGGCCCGAAATCGCGGGCCGGGTTCATCGCAAACCCCGTCAATGGGCCCATGGCGCTGCCAATCACCGCAATCAGCAGGCCGATCAGCAGCGGGGCCATGGCGCCGCGCGGCAGGCCGTTGTTGTCGTCGGTCAAGGCCATGATCACGGCCATCAGGATGGCAGTTATCACCACTTCGACCAGAAATGCCTGGCTGGTGGACAGCGACGGGTGCGGGTAGGTGGAGAACACCGAGGCCAGCTCCAGGCTGCCTTCGCTACCGCGCAGCATGGCGTGGGCTTGTTCGAAATCGAAGAACAGGTTGCTGTACAGCGTGTAGACCAGTGCGGCGCCACAGAATGCGCCGCATACCTGGGCCAGCATGTAGAAGGGCAGCTTGCGCTTGTCGAACCCTGCGAACAGTGTGAGGGCGATACTCACGGCTGGGTTCAGGTGCGCACCGGAAATACCGGCGGTGAGGTAGATGGCCATGCTGACGCCCACGCCCCATATGATGCTGATTTCCCAAAGCCCGAAGCTGGCGCCCGCGACCTTGAGGGCGGCGACGCAGCCGGTACCGAAGAAGATGAGCAGGGCGGTGCCGAGAAATTCGGCCAGGCATTGGCTGGACAGTGTGGGTTGGCGCAGAGCAGTCGTCATGTATGACCTCGTTTTTTTTGTTGTGAGGCGCGTGGCGCTCGACAGCAAAACCCGGTGTCTATCCCCATTGACCCCGGGTGATGTAGGAAATGCACCTTAAATGTGCATCGCTTATTCAGAAACGAAAAAATATAGACAAGAAACGCTGATGTCAAAGGTCGAAAGTGAACGGTCAGTCACGATATGGCCGCTAGAATCAGCTGCGGATCCTCGTACTAGAGGTGCGCTATTGCTGTCCGCTGGCTGGGATGTAGGAATTGTCCTAAAGTAGCCGCCGAGTCATCCCTGACTGGAGCCCTTGCATGACCCCCGCCCTAGACCTGTTGAAGAAGCACCGTGCCGAGCATCGCGTGCACAGCTATGAACATGACCCGAAATCGGCGTCGTATGGCCTGGAGGCGGCGGAAAAGCTCGGGCTCGACCCGCAGCAGGTGTTCAAGACGTTGCTGGCAAGCAGCGAGAAAGGGGAATTGCTGGTAGCGGTTGTGCCTGTGGTGGGTACCTTGGACCTGAAGGCGCTGGCCCATGCTGCCGGGGTGAAGAAGTGCGAGATGGCCGACCCGGCGGCGGCGCAGCGGGCGACCGGTTACCTGGTGGGTGGCATCAGCCCGCTGGGGCAGAAGAAGCGCCTGCGAACCTTTATCGATGACTCGGCGCAGAGTTTTGCAACTATCCATGTCAGCGCCGGTAGGCGTGGCCTGGAAGTGGAGTTGGCAGCGGCGGTGCTGGCGGAGCATACGCAGGGCACGTTTGCCGGGATCGGTCGAGGCTGAGAGCATGGGGCCGCCAAGCGGCCCCATGGCGCTGAAGTCAAGTCGCCGAACTGTAACGACGCACGCCATTCTCCTGGCGTGGCAACTGTGCCGCAACGCTACCCGGTACAGGGAATAGCACGAGGTGATCAGCCTTCACTGCAATCTCCACGTTCTCACCGACCTCGTGGTCGTCATGGCTAGGGAAGATTGCTTCCAGCTGGCTACCGGTGGGCAACTGCAAGCGGTAGAGCGTCGATGCGCCGAGGAAGCTCTTGCCAATGATGTTCGCCAGTAGCGCGCTGCCTGGCGCATGCACGATATCATCCGGGCGCAGCAGTACATCCACCGAGCTGCCCGGCGCCATGATGTAGGCGCGGTTACCGCGCAGTTCACCCACTTCGGTATTGACCGCCTCGTGGCTGCTCATTTGCCCACGGATGAAGTATCCCTGGCCGATGAAACTCGCCACGAATGGCGTCTGCGGTTCGTGGTAAAGGTTGTAGGGCGTGTCCCACTGTTCCAGACGACCTTCCTTGAAGACGCCAACCTGGTCGCTGACGGCAAAGGCCTCTTCCTGGTCATGGGTGACCAGAATGGCGCTGGTACCGCGGCTTTTGAGAATGTCGCGAACCTCATGGCTCAGGCGCCGGCGCAGTTCCACGTCGAGGTTGGAGAACGGCTCGTCAAGCAGCAGCAGTTGCGGCTCGGGTGCCAGCGCCCGGGCCAGGGCGACACGTTGCTGCTGGCCGCCAGACAGCTCATGGGGGTAACGCCCACCCAGCCCGCCGAGTTTGACCAGTTCCAGCATCTCTTCGATGACGGCGGCCTGGCGTGGGTGTTTGGCGATACCAAAGGCAATGTTCTGCGCAACGGTCAGGTGCGGGAACAGCGCGTAGTCCTGAAATACCATGCCGATGCGGCGCTTTTCCGGAGCCAGGGTGAAGCCAGCCCGGGAAATGACCTCGCCGGCCAAGTGGATTTCACCTTCGTGCACCGGTTCGAAACCGGCGATGGCGCGCAGGGTGGTGGTCTTGCCACAACCGGATGAACCCAGCAGGCAACCGATGTCGCCTGCGTTCAGGTGCAGGTTGAGGTTCTGGACGATGCGCTGGTCGCCATAGCCGCAGGCGAGGTTGCGCAGGTTGAGCAGTAGGGGTTGACTCATGCGTGGTGGTAAGCCGGTTCTACAAGGAATTCGAGAAGCGCCTTCTGTGCATGCAGGCGGTTTTCAGCCTCGTCCCAGGCGACCGAACGTGGGTCGTCGAGCAGGTCCTGGCTGATTTCCTCGCCACGGTGGGCGGGCAGGCAGTGCATGAAGAGGACATCGGGTGCCGCCAGGTCGAGCAGTTCGCGGGTGACCTGGTAAGGCGCGAAATGCGCCAGGCGCCGTGCAGTTTCCTCCTCCTGACCCATGGAAGTCCAGACATCGGTGACCACCAGGTGTGCATCACGCACGGCTTCCCTGGCATCACGGATGATCTGCACGCGGTCACCGCCCAGTGCCATGAAACGTTGATCCGGCTCATAGCCTTCGGGGCAAGCGATGCGCAACTTGAAATCGAACTGCCTGGCGGCTTCGATGTAGGAGTTGCACATGTTGAAGCCATCGCCGATCCAGGTCACGGTCTTGCCTTGAATCGAGCCGCGGTGTTCAACAAAGGTCTGCATGTCGGCCAGCAGTTGGCACGGGTGCGATTCGTCGGACAGGCCGTTGATCACTGGCACGCGCGACTTGGCGGCGAACTCGGTCAGGGTGCTGTGGGCGTGGGTACGGATCATCACCACATCAACCATGCTCGACAGCACGATGGCGCTGTCACCAATCGGCTCGCCGCGGCCCAGCTGTGTGTCGCGAGGCGACAGGAAGATGGCCTGGCCGCCGAGCTGGATCATGCCGGCCTCGAAGGACACACGGGTACGGGTCGAGGACTTCTCGAAGATCATGCCCAGTACACGGTTCTTCAGCGGTTCGAACAGCACGCCTCGCTTACGCAGGTCCTTCAGCTCGATGCCGCGGCGGATCACCCCGAGCAATTCGTCGGAGGTGAAGTCCAGCAGGGAGAGAAAGTGCCTAGCGTTCATGATTGACTACCTTATCTGCAACGGTATGCAGGTCGACCGTATGGTTTTCTTGACAACGGGAGTGACCTGCGGCGTAAGCCGCACGGGGCGGACGAAATAGGGAAAGGCGCAATACTATAAGTAAATGTCGCCTGAAGCCAAGGGGGGAAAAGCGGCCTGATTGCAAAGGGTGTTGCAAAGGGTGTCTTTGCCCGTTGGCCCGTGCTGTTCTTTATTTGCTACACAAGGTTGTACACGGCTTGCCGGCAATTTGGCAAATGGCTGTCGTAAATCGTGCGCCTGATGTCGGTGGATTCACACGGCGAAGCGCACTGGCCGCAGGCAGGGGGCGGGCGCATAGTCACTGTTCGACAACAACAAGGCAGAGGCGGCCATGACCAAGACCCTGCATCACCGTGCCTGTCACCTGTGCGAAGCGATCTGCGGGCTCAACATCGAAGTCAGCCATGAGCAGGACGGGCGGGCCCTGATCAGCTCGATCAAGGGCGACCCACTTGACCCGTTCAGCCGTGGCCATGTCTGTCCCAAGGCCGTGGCGTTGCAGGACATTCAGAACGACCCGGATCGCCTGCGTCAGCCACACAAGCGAGTAGGCGAGCATTGGCACGCCATTGGCTGGGATGAGGCCTTCGCACTGGCTGCCGAAAAACTGTGGGCGGTCCAGCAGGCCCATGGGCGCAATGCCGTGGCGGTCTACCAAGGCAATCCGAGTGTGCACAATTACGGCTTGATGACCCACAGCAACTACTTTCTGGGCCTGCTCAAGACCCGTAACCGTTTCTCTGCCACTTCAGTGGACCAGTTGCCCCAACACCTGGTCAGCCACTTGATGTATGGGCATGGGCTGCTGCTGCCGATTCCGGACATCGACCACACCGGGTTCATGCTGATTCTTGGCGGCAACCCGCTGGCCTCCAATGGCAGCATCATGACCGTTCCGGACGTGGAGAAGCGCCTGAAGGCCCTGCGGGCGCGTGGTGGGCGCCTGGTGGTGGTTGACCCTCGGCGTAGCGAAACGGCGGCAATGGCTGACCGCCACTTGTTCATTCGCCCTGGTGGGGATGCAGCCCTGTTGTGCGGCTTGCTCAACACATTGTTCGAAGAAGGCCTGGCTCGGGGCTCACACTTGCCGGTCAGCGGCCTGCAGCAGGTGCGCGAGGCCATTGCGCCGTTCAGTGCCGAGGCCATGAGCGCCCAATGTGGTATTGCTGCAGCGGACATCCGCCAGCTGGCACGCGACTTCGCCGCTGCCGGGCAGGCCGTGTGCTACGGCCGCATGGGCGTCTCGACCCAAGCATTTGGCACTCTCTGCCATTGGCTGGTGCAACTTGTGAACCTGGTGACCGGCAACCTCGATCGCAGTGGCGGCGCGTTGTGCACGGAACCTGCCGTCGACTTGGTGGCAACCACCTCGGGTGGCCATTTCAATGCCTGGCAGAGCCGTGTCTCGGGCTTGCCCGAGTACGGCGGCGAGCTGCCTGTGGCGGCCCTGGCGGAGGAAATGCAAACACCGGGCGAAGGGCAGGTGCGCGCCCTGGTGACAGTCGCCGGCAACCCTGTGTTGTCCACACCTAACGGTCGCCAGCTGGATGCGGCGCTGGAGGGGTTGGAGTTCATGCTCAGTATCGATCTCTACATCAACGAAACCACCCGCCATGCCGACCTGATCCTGCCCTCTACCACCGCGCTGGAAAACGATCATTACGACAGCACCTTCAACCTGCTGGCGGTGCGCAACGTCACGCGCTTCAACCGGGCGATCCTGGCCAAGCCGGAGGGGGCACTGCATGACTGGGAGATTTTCGTCGGTCTGGCGCAGGCGTTTGCCAAGCGTGCCGAGTTGGAGTTGAAGCCGACCTGGTCGCCTGCGCAGATGATTGATCAAGCCCTGCGCAAAGGGCGCTACGGTGAAGCAACGCGTTGGCAGCTTTCCCTGGCAACACTGGACGATCACCCGCACGGGCTTGACCTGGGGGCGTTACGCAGCAACCTCGCTGGGCGGCTGGCGACTGCCAGCAAGGCTGTCGAAGCAGCCCCGCAGGTTTTGCTCGACGACCTGCACCGCCTGGCGCAAATGACGCCCCCGGCGCCGGGCGAACTGCTGCTGATCGGGCGCCGCCATGTGCGCAGCAACAACTCGTGGATGCACAACTTCCATCGCCTGGTGAAAGGCAAGCCACGGCATCAGTTGTTGATGCACCCGCAAGACTTGCAGCAGCGGCAACTGCAGGATGGCCAGCGCGTGCGCATCCGTTCACGTACTGGCTCACTGGAGGTCGAGGTGCAGGCCTGCGAGGACATGATGCCCGGTGTGGTCAGCTTGCCCCATGGCTTTGGTCATGGTCGTCAGGGTGTGCGCATGCAAATCGCGCAGGCGCAACCTGGCGTGAGTGCCAATGACCTGACCGATGAGCGCTTTCGGGACCAGGTATCCGGAAACGCTGCGCTCAATGGCGTACCTGTGCAGGTCGAGGCCGCTTGAGGAACGGCAAGGCCGAGCACTGCGCTCGGCTTTCCGTTACAATGCGACACCGTGCCGACGACTGTGTCGGATAGTTCAGCCGAGGTGCTACATGGATATCATCGAAACGATCAAAGAGCAGATTGCCAACAACACCATTCTGCTTTACATGAAAGGCTCGCCGAATGCCCCGCAATGCGGCTTCTCTGCGCGTGCATCGCAGGCCGTGATGGGTTGTGGCGAAAAGTTCGCCTACGTCGACATCCTGCAGAACCCGGAAATTCGCGCCAACCTGCCAAAATACGCCAACTGGCCGACCTTCCCGCAATTGTGGGTAGCCGGTGAGCTGGTTGGCGGCAGCGACATCATGCTGGAAATGTTCGAGAACGGTGAGCTGCAAACCCTGATCAAGGAAGCGGCTGCCAAGGCCAAGGCTTCTGAAGCCTGATCTTCCGGCAAGCATGAAAAAACCCGCTGATCGCGGGTTTTTTCATGGGGCGAATATTTATTCTTCGCCCATCTGCGACTGCAGGTAGTTCTCGATACCGATCTTGTCGATCAGACCCAGTTGGGTTTCCAGCCAGTCGATGTGTTCTTCCTCGGACTCGAGGATATCTTCGAGCACGTCACGGGAGCCGAAGTCGCCAGCGGTTTCACAATGGGCGATGGCTGCCTTCAGGTCGACCAGGCCTTGCTGTTCGATCTTCAGATCGCACTCAAGCATTTCCTTGGTGTGCTCGCCGATCAACAGTTTGCCCAGGTCCTGAACGTTAGGAATACCTTCGAGGAACAAAATACGCTTGATCAGTTTGTCAGCGTGCTTCATTTCATCGATGGATTCTTTGTACTCGTGCTTGCCGAGTTTGTTCAGCCCCCAATCTTCGTACATGCGTGCGTGCAGGAAGTACTGGTTGATCGCGACCAGCTCGTTTCCGAGGATCTTGTTGAGATGCTGGATGACGCTTACGTCGCCTTTCATGTCGGGTTCCTGCCCTGTAGAAGTGTGTCAATCCACTGAAGTTTGAGCCCGATACTTAGGTGTGTCAAACCTAAGTTCTTGAATACTAAGTGAAAATTAATAGGAATAAGAATGTTTGTGAACCGCGTTGCACCGCTAACTTATTGAATTTCAGGCATAAAAAAACCGGACACCAGGTCCGGTTCTTGAAATTCTGGGTTCAGGCAGCGGTAAATTCGACGGGGTAGGGCAGGGCTGCCTGGCTGACCTGAAGCTCGGTCAGGGTCTCGCGGACCACCTGCTTGGCCACGCAGGCGCATTTCCCACACTGGCTGGCGACATTGGTGGCGGCTCGCACTTCCTTGTAACTGCAGCATCCTTCATAGATCGCATCGCGGATCTGTCCGTCGGTAACGCCGACACAAAGACACACATACATAAGGGCTGACCATCGCTGGTTGGGTCGATGGGTTGGAGCTTAATGGTAATGAGAATGCTTGTCAAAGATCTTTCTGAGAGGGCTGTGCTTGAGCGACCGGTGGTCGCTTTGTCGACGGAGTCGGCCTGTCATGAGAAGCCGTGTATGATGGTCGGCCTTTGTTGGATGTCGGGCAAGCCCGTCTGGCCCGGCAAACGGTTTTTCACCCTCATCAGGAGATTACAATGAGCGTACTCGTTGGTAAGAAAGCCCCCGATTTCACCGTTCCGGCCGTGCTGGGCAATGGCGAGATCGTCGATAGCTTCAACCTGGCCTCGGCCATCAAGGGCAAGTACGGCCTGGTGTTCTTCTACCCGCTGGACTTCACCTTCGTCTGCCCGTCCGAGCTGATCGCCCTGGACAACCGCATCCCTGACTTCCAGGCGCGCAACGTGGAAGTGATCGGCGTGTCGATCGACTCGCACTTCACCCACAACGCCTGGCGTAACACCCCGGTCAACAACGGCGGCATCGGTCAGGTGAAGTACACCCTGGCTGCCGACATGACCCACGAAATCTGCAAAGCCTACGACGTCGAGTCCGAAGGCGGCGTGGCCTTCCGTGGTGCCTTCCTGATCGATACCAACGGTGTTGTCCGTTCGCAGATCGTCAACGACCTGCCACTGGGCCGTAACATGGACGAGCTGCTGCGTCTGGTCGACGCCCTGCAGTTCCACGAAGAGCACGGCGAAGTCTGCCCTGCCAACTGGAAAAAAGGCGACAAGGGCATGAACGCTTCGCCTGAAGGCGTTGCTGCCTACCTGAGCGAGAACGCTGGCAAGCTGTAATTGCTGCGCGCATGAAAAAACCGGCCTTCGTGGCCGGTCACCCATGGCACGATATTTTCCAGAATTCGAGCCAAAACAAAGGCCTACATCGCTGTAGGCCTTTGTCGTTTCTGGCCGGGGTTACGCCGGGGTCACAGCCCAGGCGAAGGCCCCACCCGACAATCGGTAGCTGAGCAGACAGGAACTGAGCTTGCGCTTACCAATTGTTGATGGTGTAACCACAAGCCCTAAGCTCTTTGACGATTTCTTTTTGCCACGCCCCTGATTGGTCCAGAGACACATAAACCACACCACTAACGTCATTAGGTGTCTCAATTGTGCCTTTGACCAAGGCGCATACGTTTTCCCTGCCGAGCTTCGCCATCAAATAACCGTGCTCGAAGACCACATTCTGCCGAGCGCGGTCCTTGGGTGGCATCTTTTTCTCATGATGCCCCCGCCCTTGATCGCAAGGCGTGTAGAGCACCAGGGCGAAGTCGGCTTCACCTGCATAGTGCTCAATCTTCTCGATGATGGTCATTCCAGCATTGGCTTGTTCGTGCAGGATTATCGCCCTGAGCCCAATGCTTTCGATGAAGCGACTTACGTCCAGCTTGGCTTCGTTATCCCTGCCATGAACGATAAAGACATTCCTTTTGTTCCTGGCAACGGTCGGGGTCGGGGTCGGCCCTGCGACCGGCATAGGTATGGGGAAGGTGCGAGGATCAACGACGGGACCGGGCGTTGGTTGGGCGGGCGTATATCCAGTCGCACCGAACTCTAGCGCATCAAGCAGCGGGGTAAACTGCTGTGATATGTAGGTTCTTCGCTCGGCATATGTACCAAATTTTGGTTGGATAAAGCCCCAAAAAGATTCTAGATCCCTGTGAAGCTTGAGCCATGCGGGGAGCTGCTTAGCTATTTCGTTGTCGCTAAGAAGCTCATGACGGAGTTGAGCGTACTCACCCGAGTCTGCTGGTTTCCCTGTGGCGTGAGCAATCAGCAGGTTCTGCAGATAGCTGACCTTGTCAAAGCGGGTTTCCAAAAAATGTAAGCTCATCAAGCGGATTCCGTTCTTGCAACTCAATGGCCTGAAAGCTACCGAGTTGCCATCACCCTGTCTACATGATCGGCTCCAGCGTCCGCGTCAGGCCACTGGTCTGACACGATGTGTGACCACACCAGTCGGTGTAGGATGGAATCGCGCCCTGATTTGCCAATTGAAGGGGGGCGCCAGCGATTTGCCTTCTAATTGGAGACTCGCCCTCATGCCTACCATCATCGTCATCGACCAGCAAAACCTTCAAGCCTTCACCCATCCAGGCATCGACCTGGACACCGGCCTAGTCATTGAACTGGACCCGTTAGCAGACCCGGCGCCTGTGCAACTGGAACTGTTCAGCGCTGACGTTCAAGGAGGTCACGATGCCAAAGGCGCGCATTGCCGTAATCATCTCACCTGACGAATATGATGCCTTCGCCGCCATCATCGGTCATGACCCTGAATTTCCCAAAACCTACGACGATTGGCTCAAACGCACTACGAAGGAAAACGAGCAACATCGAGCGCGTGGCGAGGTCATCAACGAGGTGACAATCCACCCTCAAGAGCTCGCCGACTGGTGCAAGGCTTGCGGCCTCGATCCCGCTTTCATTCACCTCGGCGCTGTCGCTGTCGCCAAGTCCAGCGGGCAGAAGTAGATTCATCCTGCACCCCAGTCCAATGTCCGGGCTGGGACTGCTCAGCATCAGCGATACGGTGCGCACAAGGGCGCCCAAAGCGGCTGCATGTCGTTCGTTCATACTTGATCCCTCTTGATCACAGCAAATCACGCCCACGGCGGCTCAACGCCCGGCATAGTTCACCGGCTGATGACCGGCGCGATGACGGTCGGGCCGGGGCGTCGAATTGCTCTGCACTGCTGCCGCCATGGTAGTTGCTGATGTTGCATTCCACCGTCTCCCGGACCAGGGCATTGTCGGCGCGCTGTTCCGGGGTGAGAGGCAGTTCTTCGACCCAGCGCTGACGGGCCATGTCACGCTCAAGGTCGTCTTGGTGGGGTGACGGGTTCGGCTGATCGGGCGCGCCCCAGCGACAAGCTTCTTGGGGTGACATCATTTCCGGCTCGGGTTCAGGCGTTGCGCGGGAAGCCGTCACGCGTACCGCTTCGATTGTGGGTGTCGCCTGTTCTTGTTCATAGGCCGCCTTGGCCAGTGCGAAGGCGATCCGTTGGGCCGCTTCGAAATCAGACATGTTGCCGATGTTGACTTGAGTGTTGACCTGCACGTCCGGGTCATCCTTTTGCGGTGCGGGGAAGAGACGGCTTAAAACCTGGGTGTAGAAGACGGTGCGATTTGCGGACGCCCACGACAGCATGTCATCCACACCGCCGAGGCGCTCGAAGGTCGTCAGGATCGACGCCGCCAGTTCCGCACTGACCAACTGCCTTTCGCCCTTGTCCAGGGACTTGCGAACCCGACCACCAGTCTTCGGCTGTCCTGGCGGTCTACCTCGGGTGGCCATGTCAGTCATCCCCCAAGGTCACGGTCACGGACTTGAGGCTACCACCTTCACCGTAGGCGAAGGATGCAGCAGCCGGTGGTGCCGCATCAGGCTGTACCTGCTCGCGCAGCCACAGGGTCAGGGTGGTGGCCAAAGCCCTAGCTTCTGCCACAACCACCGCGTCATCGGTACTGGTGAAGGTCACAGTGGCCATGGCTCATACCTCGTCGTTGCCGTACAGCTTGCGGTTGGCTTTGGCCGGTGGCACCGGCAGGTCGTCATAGCGAACCTCGGACGCCTTGTCCTCGGACACCACCCCGATCAGTTGGCCAGCGGCGTCACGCTGCGCCAGATAACGCACACCGTTGACCACCATGGCCCGTGCCACACCGGCGCCGTCGCGCTGGATGGTAGCCTGCATGGCCTTGGGCGCCCGCGTCTGCGGCACCGGTGGAATCTGCTCGAAGCTGGTGTACTGCGGCTTGGGCATGGTCAGTTCCAACTGCCGCCGCTGTTCTTGCAAAGCGGCCGCAACGCGCTGTTCCACCGCCTCATTGATTACATGCTCAAGAGCTGCGCCCAAGCCTGAAGTTTCCACAGGTGCCGGGGCCTGTTGCTGTTCTCGCCTTTCCATTTGACGGGCGATCAATTGCAGTCGTGGGGTCATAATGCAGCCTCCCGTGCCAAGAGGTTCTTAACTTTCAGCTGCTGGCCGCCATGCCACCCGTGCAGTTTTAGCATGTCCTTAAGCTTCGCCAATAATACGGGCTGGTCGCCGCGTAGTTCGAGTCGTGCGACAGCGGCTTCGGCGGCCAAGAACAGTTCGTTACCATGAAAAACGTGGTCGGTCACTTTATTTGCTCCCGTTGTTACGCCTTTGCTTTTTAAGCCAGCGCGCACGTTCTTTTGCTAACTGACTGTCGATCTTTTTAACTTTCTTGGATTGCATATCAGCCCCCATCGCGCATGGTATATAAAGTACGCAGTCGAGCTTGCAGCTGGGCATCCTTCAAATAAGCGCGGCGGCTAACGGGGTCACGCATCAATCCTTCAATTTGGCTTATTTCTGCTTGCACACCGCCACCTGATGTGGGGATATTGGCTGCACCAATGGCCATGTTGAACAAGCCTTCGATCACCTCTGCTGTGTTCAGGGCCTTAACCCAACCAGTGGTGAACTGTTCAAAATGTTGGCGCTCTTTTGGTGGCAGGCTATCCAAGTAGCGCTGAGCCACTTGGACATTTTGAACGTAAGATGAATCACCCCATTTACGACGAAGGGTGATTTCGGTGTTCATCGCAGCTTGCTGGTTTATTTTAACTACGGCCTCGAACTCGGCGTCGGTAAGACTATCGGTCGGGTCGGAAGAAGGGGCCATCCTTGGCGGGGTGCCATGTTGGGACTGGGAATTCTGACTTAATTTACGGCCAGCTTCCGACACCCACCAGCACATATCCTGCACCATGCGGGTGGACATGCCTTTTTCAGCCGCGAAATAACTAAAGGCACAGAACAGGGGGTCGGAGGCGTGCTCAAATAAATTGTATCGAGTGTGTGGCTGTTGTTTGGCAGGTGGATTCGTAATGGAATCCATAAACCACTTCACAGCCTGTTGTGTATGCGTGATGTTGTGGCCCAACTTCATCATGTCGCCGACAAAGACACCGCCCAGCTGTTGAAAGCCTTGCATCACCTGCTCGATGCTGACACCGGCCGGCAACGGCCGACCAAAGACCAGCGGTTGGCCTTGGCTGGGGGCATGGTAGTCGGTGGGCAGCAGGTCGCCGCCATGTTGCCAGTCCGGCGCCGGGGCCGGTGCCAGTGGCTGAAGGCCGCCCGGCGAGTACGGTGCCAAGTCACCGGGGTCGTACAGATCGAGTTCATTCGCCATCTAACACCCCTCCCATGGCCCGGCGCCCGAAGCGCATCTTTTCGTAGCGTTCTCGGCAGAGGTGGTGGACCCAGCTGGCATCACCGACCCGAACCAGTTCCCGTGCGTCATCCTCTTCGCACAAGCAAAGGCGGCACATGTTCTTGCCCACTTCCTGCTGGCCTCGGTGCGAAAGCGTATCGACGACCCGAATCAGGTGGTCGCAGCCAATCCACAGGTTGGTGCCGACCTGATACAAAACTTTCTGAAAGCCCGCGTCATTAATCAGGCTGGCAATCGCCGCCTTGTCGTCCACCGGTACGTCAGACTTGTCGATAGCGCGCAGAAACTGCGGAAACGTCAACTTTCGCGGCTCGCGCTTGGCAATGGTCAAGCAATGCCGGTAAACATCTATTTCAAAGGGGGTCATAAAAGGCTCTCCCGTACTTTATCGGTGTCGTCGGCTGTTTCGTCGGCTGTTTGCGGATTCCGCGCTACCAGATTGCGAAGTTGCTTCCACGGCCGTTCACACTGGCGATGCAAACTTACACCGGCGACAGGATTACCATATAAGTCGAACTCCGGTTTTAGGGCGTTGTATACGCCACGTTCGTCTTGGAAGCAGAATGCACAACAATCTGAGCTAGGTGGTCGGCGTTCAAGTAAACGAGCCGCGACTTGCGGATCGGATGTAGTAGCAAGGCAGATCAAGCGCCATGATTTAGCACGATCAGCGGACTGCCAGAGTGCTGTTTCGTATTCCAGTTCAAGGGTCTTTTGCGTCGATTCTTTCAGCAGGAAAAGCCTGATCTGATCGGGTGCTGGCGCGGCTTCACCGATGCTGTAACGGATAAACTCGATCAACTTGTCCAGTGGACAACGTAGGGCAATGAAGTGCCTGGCCGTGAACTGGATGTGGGCTAACAGGATTAGCTGCTGTTCGATGTTCATGGCGTTGTTACCGCAAGGTGGCACTGTCGAGGAGTTCGGCCAGAGCGGCTTCGCGGGAAGTTTTACCCTGCACCATGAGGACGCCATCACAGAGCCTCTTAACGCAATATCCCCGGCTGGCGTTCTCGACCGGGCCGCTGTAAAAAATCTCGAACCCAGGCGGCAAACCGGCTTCGGAAACGAGCAACGCGGGAAGGGGGTGATAACTAAGCAAGATGACGTTTGCATATCCACGACCAGCATCTAACACCAGCAGTTCGGCGTAGGCGCTCCGGTCTTCCCAAATGCAATTCACGCGGTCGAAACTATGCCATTGGTCACTACATACACTCCACAGGGCGGAGAGCACCACTGTTTCTTTGGTGACGCCGCGTGGAATTACAACTGACCAGTCCATGTTACGTGTTTCGTGGAAGGTCATCGCAGACCGCACAAGTGGCTTGATCTTGATAGGCGCTTCAGCGGTGTCAACTTTATCGGTACTGGGCGCATTGGCCATGGTCTGTTACTCCATATACGTTGGTTAACGTACATGCAGCATGAGCCAACTTCCGGGTTGGTTGTGCGGGTTGTTTGTCAGAACCCGTCAAAACTTTTCACGACGCGGCGCACGACTTCTTCGTCCGGTGCCTTGATGCCGCGCTTGGTGAAGTAGTGTTCCAGCAGGATGCTAGTCCAGGCGCACCGGGGTTCCTTTTCCAGTCGTGACCGCTTGGCCTGGATGGCGTCCAGCACCTGGGCTTCGATGCGAGCGGTACGGGCGGCGCGCATGCGTTGTGCCTTCGCTGCATCGGCGGCCTTGCGCCTGGCCAGTTCGGCGTCCTTGGCGTACAGGTAGGCTTGTGCACCGGGGGACAGACCCTCAATCTCGGCCACGTATGGCAGGCTGGATTCAATGGTGGTTTTCATGCCGTCGTACTCCTGTTCATGCCCCGTGCAGCTCCAATGAGGCCTTTTCCAGCGTTTTCTGTCGGATTCCTAGCCCAGCCGCCCTACCGGGTCGGCCTTTCGCTTCACCAGCGCGCTCGTTGGGGCTTCTGGCGCCAGGTGGGTTTTTCCAGAAATACTGTGCGTAAATACAGTATTTGCACAGGTGCCGTAACCCAGCCGTAACCCCAAAACGATAAAGCAGCTCTAGTACGCTACTTTCGCAGCGGCTGAATAGGCCGGTTACGGTATTTTCGGCTGGCCAATGCCGAGTGCTGGGATGTGGCCGGACCTTCCACACCGGACGCGCAGTTGGGCGATATGGCAACGGGACAGGCGCCCGACGAACTCGGGATAAGTACCAGTAGGCTCGCCATGGTCGACGCACCAGTCACGCCAGCGGGCAAAAACGTCGTCGTCGAAGTTAGTTTGAGATTTATAAAAATCTAGCATTAAGGCGTCTTTCACGTTGGAACCCTCTAGATCACGGGTTTGTGGTCACTGATAAATTGGCGCCGGAAATTCTATTTTGTATGCCTGCTGTAACGAGTCTCGTTACAACAAACTCCGTTCCCTAGCCAAGCGCACCAACAACGCGGCGTAGCTTTCACCGGGGTGCTTAACTGCCGTGACTGCTGCAACCTCTTCGGGCGACAACCAGAAGTAAAGCGACAACCAGCCAGCGAGCCGCCTTTGCTGGCGTTGGCAACGCATCCGCTTGGCATCCTTGGTCTTGGGTTTCGCACTCGCCAGCAGCCAACCCATAGCCAACAATCTCTCGACCTCCAGCGGGTCGCTGATTGTCCGGGCTTGGCTGCCATGCACAAGCAATTTTGGTTTCACCGTCGCCACCTCCAAAAGTGACTGTTCCGCCGGAACATTGGTGTGTTCCGGGAACACGCCTAGCCAGCGTGCTAGAGCGGATGCAATGGGATTTTTTTCGTGTGTTCCCGGTATACGCGCACAGAAGGAAAAAAAGACCAAAAATAAGTATTTTTAACTAAAAATAACCTTCCACCGGTGGAAAATTTCACCGTGGGGTAGGTATAGGAGGAACATATATATAAATACCTCTCTAACCGCTCTAGCTCGCTGGCTGGCCGTGTTCCCGGAACACACGGGAACATTGGGAACACAACCCCCGGTGTAGCCTCAGTCATCATCGCCCAGCCCTATTACCTGCATGTCCTTGCTTCCGAACTTCCCTATTACAATCTCGCTGCGTTCTTGCAGGTTTCGCAGCGCACGGTCGAAGCTCTGCAAGTCCATTTTCGCCGCACGCATCAGGACCGACCGAGGCACCCCGCCTGCATCGAGCGCTGCCTGTTCCCCCTTGCGTTTCGTCGTGAACCCGCCGTCGCGGATCATCGCCAGCAGGATGGCGGCATTCTTCTGTTCCACACCGCCGTGTATTTCACTTTCAACGTAACCCAGCACCGCCGCATTGGATGCCCGCACGAATTGCGCGGCCCACTCCACGTTTGCCGTGGTAATTACTGGCTTATCGGGGTTGTCGAGCACAGCCAGGACACCAGAAATATGTTCGACGTTCTCCAGCGAACGGGCGCAGAGTGCTCTTTCGTGGGGTGCGCCAACATCACGACCGATCAAATCGAATTCATCATTGAGGGTGTCGAGCAGTGCGTCGGCGTCAGAATTGATATCCACCAGAACCGGCGTGCCGTTTGCCAAGTTACTGCTCGCCAGATTAACTTTTATTTTCATGGCTGTACTGCTAAACGCTTTAGGCATCACGAATGGCTTTCTGATACGGCGGTTTTTCGGCATGTCATCACTGACCACCCACAACAAACGCCCGCACAGTCCGTTTTCGATATCGGCCAAGGTAAGAGCCTGTGCAAGTACCCCCGGTGTGGTGAAGCCAATAAGATTCAATGCCGGATTCGGGATAGCACGCCCCGGCTTGCCTGCTTTGCCGCGCTGGTAGTAATTGTCATCTGCCCCGGCTGCATACAGGTCAAGGATTTTGCGCATTAATGAAACGTGCCACGCTTTTGCGTCCCTTGCGTTCGTTAATGCCAGCAGGTGCCCAATTTCATCGACGACACAATAAGTTCCAATGTGACTGAGCAGATCATCTTCCAAGGCTTCACCGGATGCGGGCGCGCTGATAATTTTTACATTACCCTGCGCAGCAAGTTTTTTGGTCAGCTGCTGCGGCTGATTCTTGCCGCCAGCGGTGGGCAATACGCCGATGCCGTATAGATTCAACCGGCAGCCGCTGGCAAGGGCATAGAAACTGCCGCATAAGGATGCCGAGGCAATCAAAACCGCCAGCATGGTCAATTGTGGCTGCGGCTTGTGCGCCACTTCCAAGGCCGCTTTTACCACTTCATCCATGATGCCGGGGTAGGGTGTCGGGTAGGCCACTGTTTCAGGTTTTGGTGTGTTAGCCCACTTCTTGTTATAGGGAACAAGAGCAGCCTGTTTGCCCTTGATGGACAGCGGATAAGCCTTGTTGACTTCATCTTGGGCGAACTTGAGCGCTTTGGCTTCATCCTCGGAACGATGGCTGAGCAGATAAGCCCACAGGTTGGGCTCCTTGACCAGTGTGGCCAGTACGTCTTCATTGGATTCGTTACTGTCCAGCAGACGGATGATAAGCCCTTGGAACGTCTTGGACTTGTCACCCTTGTGCGTGCCGTTGATAAGGTTTTTCTGGTCGTCGGTAAGCTGTATGCGGGCAAGGTTGATTGGCTTGCCCGCCGTGTCTGGTGCTATGGGCGCTTCGACCTTTTCGACATAGGGTTTCACGCCCCACGATTCGATGGCTTTTAAATCAGCTTTATCCAGCTGTTTAAACTCAACCATCTGGATGGTATCGAAGGTCACAGTCAGGAAGCGCGGGGCTGTGCCGATGTAGATTTCGGCGTGCTCGCAGAATGGTGGGTGCGTGTCGGTGGAATCCTGATACTTGAGCGCCCACGCTTTAGGTGCCCACGCAAAGGCGCGAATGCCTTTACCTGATGGCGACCACTCGGTGTAGGTGTCGAAGGGCAAGGCGAAGTCATCACCTACACCATCGAAATCGAAGCCAACCAGCACGAGCCCGTCAACCTCGACACCGGAGGTCATGACGAAGCCGACACCGGATAAACCGAACCCTTCCTTGGCTACTTGCAATGCGTTTAACAGCGGTTTCCAGTCCAGTGGATCTGTAGTGGATAACCCGTGCCGTCCGTTGTCTGGCACCTTGTCGTGCTTGTTGCGCTTTGGATTGAAGACCAGCTTATACGGCACCCAGCGGTTAAGCTCGCTGACGTAGCCAAAGATATCGTCAAGAGTCATGTTTACGCCCCTTCCCGAACCGTCCGACTTTCGAGAAAGGCATCGAGGTCGCGTTTCCAATAAAAAACCTTGGAGCCGACTTTGATGTACGGAATGGGATAGCGTTTTTCGCACCGCCAGACATTAAGCGTGTTTTCGGTGATACCGATGTACGCGGCGGCTTCTTTGTGTGGGAGACGGTCGTTCATGCTCTTAGCCTCACTCCGTATAAACCGCTGGAACTTCAGCGGCCTTCGTGTGGTGATGCTAAGTAGGAATAAAGATTATGTCGGGTTAGACTTTTTTCAATTCCTAACCCGCTTCTTGAGAGACTCGGCCAATTGGCCGAAGGCGATTTGCAGGTCCACTTGGCGCTGGCGGCTAGCTTCAGGAGTCATCGGCAGTTCTTCAAAGAAACCGGCCTCGACCTGTTTTTTCATTTCATCGTAAATTTGTTTAATGCGAGCGGGGCTTAAATCATATTCGGCACCGATGGTGGCAAACGCACCCGTCTTCTTGCCGTTGTCTTTTAACGGCAGCGGATCAACAGCCCGATGGTTCAGCTTCCACACTGCCTGGGCGATTTCATAGTGCCGTTTAAAGGTGCTCTTCCCATCGGTGTTGAGCACCCTGTCAGCAGATCGCCCGTCCGCAATCAGCCTGAACGCGGTAGCGAAGTACGCGGCCAGAACCGCTGGTGGGGCTTCACCGCGCTCCAGGCATACGGCCAAATACCGCACCAGCCCGCGTGCCGCTGCATCGTCACCGGCCTTGGCCGCTTCTATCAGAGGATCGAAGAAGGTCATGGCCGCGCCCCCCGGATTGGCACCACGTTGTCGGCGGCGACAGCTTCTATATGATCGGCAACCTTCTGCCAGCCTTCGCGCATCGCTGCCTTCGCCTTACGGATGTAGTTTATGTCGGTAACATCATCCAGCTTTCGGTGGTTCATCATGCGCTTCAGCGTGGAAGACGACACCAGGTCATCGGCGACGGACGCGAACAAGCTGCGCAGCATCTTGGGCACAAATTCGATGCCCATTACTTCCTTCAATTCATGCGCCATGGCGTTGGCTTGGGCTGGTGTCACCTCGAATAAGCGGTCTGTCGCCGCTTTGCCTTCGGCGTTCCTTTCCGCGATGGCCAATGCCTGGGATGGCAGCAGCAGAATATGGTCGCTGCGGTTTTTCGTGTCGCGCAGCTTGATCGTGCCGTTGGCCAGATCACCGGCCAGCACCTTCAGCGGCTCGCCAGGGCGGCAGCCTGTCAGGGTGAGGAAGGCGAGGTAGTCACGCACGGGGGTTAGTGGTTGCTCGTGCAGCTTCCGCCAGAATGTGCCGAGATTGTCCAGCAGCGCCTCACCCAGTGCTTCGTCAATGACACCTGCTTTCTCGATGTGGAGGCGGCCGACTTCAGGCGTATCACTGCTGAAAGGGTCACCCGGCATCTTGATCGCGTAGAAGTGCAGTATCGCTTTCAACGTCTGCATCGCGTAGAAACACTGGCGGCGGCTGTGCAGCTTCAGGTTTTCCGCGTGCGTCGCCTTGATGTCGTCGGTGGTGAGCGCGTAGATCGACTTTCCGGCCAGTCTGGCTAGGGTGCCGCCTTTCGTTTTCTTGCCCGCCGCTGTCAGCCTCGACGCCTTCAGCATAGCGGTGTAGTCGTCCACCGTGCGCTGCTTCAGCGGTAGTTTGTCTTTGCGCCTGCGCTTGTTCACAACGTAATACTGCATGGCAGCGGCCAGGGTCAGTGACTCGGCTTTTTCCACCCGCTTGGCTGCGCTCGGGCTTTGGCCCTCGGCTATCTGCGCAATGAGCACCTTCGCCTTCGCACGCGCCTGGTCGATGCTTAGTGTGGGGTAGGTGTGGTCACCCACCTTCACCCGTTCAGGTTTGCCGTTTACTCGCTGGAAAACGTAGAAGGTCTTGGTGCCATTGGCCGTGACCCGAAGCTGTAGCCCATTCACTTCGGTGTCGTGGTAGGTGACACGCTGTCCAGACTCGGGCAGCGGCAACGCGTCGAGCTGCGCCTTGGTGAATTTGATCTTGAGTGACGGTGCCCGTTTCATGGCCTTCACCTCATGGGGTTACAGCAGGGTTACGCGACAGGTGTAACCCGGTGAATTTCAGTGTAACCCCATAAAGCACTGTTTCCCCCTACATAGCTAGACCGTAAAGGGTTATGAAACTAGGTAAAAACGGATAGAACGATATAAAACCGGCCTTCGTGGCCGGTTTTTTTATGCCTTCCTGTGCCGGCCTCTTCGCGGGCGTGCCCGCTCCCACCGATTCTCTGCATGCCTGAAGGCAAAGGTGAACCTGTGGGGGCGGGCGTGCCCGCGAATGCTTTTGGCAGATCAATCGTTGAAATCGCGCCAGCCGCCCATTTCTTTCCAGCGGTTGACGATGCCACAGAACAGTTCAGCGGTTTTCTCGGTGTCGTAACGTGCCGAGTGCGCCTCACGCCCGTCGAAGTCGATGTCGGCGCTCTGACAGGCCCGCGCCAGCACGGTCTGGCCATACGCCAGGCCCGCCAGGGTGGCGGTGTCGAAGCTGGAGAACGGGTGGAACGGGTTGCGCTTCAGGTCATTACGCGCCACTGCCGCATTGAGGAAGCCCAGGTCGAAGCTGCTGTTGTGGCCGACCAGAATCGCCCGCTTGCAGCCGTTGGCCTTGAGTGCCTTGCGCACGCCGCGGAAGATGTCGGTCATCGCGCTTTCCTCGCTGACCGCCATGCGCAGCGGGTGGTCCAGCTTGATCCCGGTGAACTCAAGCGCGGCCGGCTCGATGTTGGCGCCCTCGAACGGCTCCACTCGGTGGAAGTAGGTATGTTCGGGGAACAGGAAGCCTTTTTCGTCCATGCCGATGGTGACAGCGGCAATCTCCAGCAATGCATCGGTGGCGCTGTTGAAACCGCCGGTTTCAACATCCACCACGACCGGCAGATAGCCGCGGAAGCGTTCGGCCATCGGGTGGCGAGGACCGCTGCTGCCTTGGGTTTCCAGGTCGTCTTCGTAAAGGTCTTCGCTCACGCGTTTGCCTCCAGCAGGCGCCAGCGCAGTTTTTCGCCAGCGCGCAGCGGGACTACGGTTTGCTCGCCAAATGGCAGGCTTTCCGGAGCGGTCCATTCTTCGCGGACCAGGGTAATGGTGTCGGTGTTCGCCGGCAGGCCATAGAAGGCCGGGCCGTGCAGGCTGGCGAAGCCTTCCAGCTTGTCCAGCGCGTTACGTTGTTCGAACGCTTCGGCGTACATCTCGATGGCCGCATAGGCGGTGTAGCAACCCGCGCAACCGCAGGCTGCTTCCTTGGCGTGCCGGGCATGAGGTGCCGAGTCGGTGCCGAGGAAGAACTTCGGGTTGCCGCTGGTGGCGGCGTCCAGCAAGGCCACCTGGTGCGTGTTGCGCTTGAGGATCGGCAGGCAGTAGAAGTGCGGGCGAATGCCGCCAACCAGCATGTGGTTGCGGTTGTACAGCAGGTGCTGGGCGGTGATGGTCGCACCCACGTTGGCCGGGGCCTCGGTGACGAACTGCGCGGCGTCGCTGGTGGTGATGTGTTCGAACACCACTTTCAGCGTCGGGAAGCGCTCGACCACACGGCGCATGTGCTCGTCGATGAAGCGCTTCTCGCGGTCGAACACGTCGATCTCGCTGCGGGTCACTTCGCCATGCACCAGCAGCGGCATGCCCACTTCCGCCAGTGCCTCCAGGGCCGGGAAGATGTTGTCGATGCTGGTCACGCCGGAATCGGAGTTGGTGGTGGCACCGGCCGGGTACAACTTGGCGGCGTACACGAAACCGCTGGCCTTGGCCGCGCGGACGTCCTCGGGGCTGATGTTGTCGGTGAGGTACAGCACCATCAGCGGCTCGAAGCGGCTGCCGGCCGGGCGGGCAGCCAGAATGCGCTCACGGTAGGCGCCGGCCTCGGCGGCATTGCGCACCGGCGGAACCAGGTTGGGCATGATGATGGCACGGGCGAAGGTACGCGCCACGTCGCCAACGGTGTGGGGCAGGACGGCACCATCGCGCAGATGGATGTGCCAGTCGTCGGGGCGCAGGAGGGTCAGGCGATCGGACATTGGGGATTCCAGGCGGGTCGAACTCAAGCCCCAATCCTACCGGAAAACCCCGGGGCGAGCACGGCTATCAAGTTTTCCGCGCGGCGTCCGATAGCCTGCTGGTAAGCCGTCAGAAATTGTGGAGCCGCCCGTGCGCCAGCGTTACCTAGCCCTGTTGACCCTGTTCGCCAGCCTGCCGGCCGGCGCACTGACTTTCCAGACGCGCATGGAGAACATTGCCTGGAAGGTCGAGGGTGACCAGTTCGAGTGCCGTCTGAGCCAACCGATCGAAGGTTTCGGCAGCGGTACGTTCGTGCGCCGGGCAGGCGAGCAGCCGGTGTTCCAGCTGCGTTCGGACAGCAACGTACTGGGTGCCGGCACCGCCAGCCTGCTGGCCGCGGCAGCGCCATGGCAACCTGGGCGTGGCGATATCAACCTGGGTCATGTGCGTATGGCCCGCAGCGGTGTGCTGTTCAGCTCCTCCCAAGGGCAGGCCAGCCGGCTGATCAACGGTTTGCTCGACGGGCGTAGCACAGTCGTGCGCAACTACACCGGTGAGGCGGGCAGGCCGATGGAGGTGCGTGTGCTGCCGGTCAGCTTCGCCAAGGCCTACAATGACTATCAGGTCTGTGCGGGCAAGCTGTTGCCGATGAACTACGATCAGGTGCGCCAGACTCAAGTGGGCTTCCCTGGGGGCGGTTTCGAGCTGGATGCAGCAGCCAAGGCGCGGCTGGAGGTGATTCTCGACTACCTGAAGGCCGACCCCACGGTTAACCATATCGAGCTCAACGGCCACTCCGACAACAGTGGCAACCGCCTGACCAACCGCGACCTGTCGCGCCGTCGCGCATTGGCCGTGGCCGATTACTTCAAGGCTCACGGTGTGCCACAAGAGCAGATTACTGTGCGCTTCCATGGCGAGCGTTATCCGCTGGCGAAGAACAACAGTGCGTCGAACCGGGCGCGTAATCGGCGGGTGAATATCGAGCTGGATCGGGTGGCGGTGGTTGAGAAGCCGGTGGAAAAGCCGGTTGAGCAAGCGGCGCCGGCTGTTGCACCGGTATCAGGGGCGAAGGCGCCCTGAGATCTGGTCGGTGTGTGTCATGGGCTCGCATCAAGGCCGCCAGGGGGTCGTCACAACATTTTCAGCGCCTGTGAGATCGAGCGCC
>NZ_JBICKE010000102.1:0-95876 GCF_043103865.1 Pseudomonas sp. yb_5 | reverse complement strand
GCGATGACTGCGCCTGCCTCTGGATTGGCCAAGAGCATTTGCTGGAATAGCGAGTATTCGCCGTCATCCAGGTGGGCTTTTCGGTTGCGCTCAAAGGGTGACAGTTCAACGAACAATGCTTTCATTTGTGTGCGCTATTTGCGTATATTTAACGATGAGTCTCTTCTTGTCAAGAAAGGGGCTTTTTGGCCAGATACAACAAATGCGGCAGCCTGGCTGGGCTGCCGCTAAGACGCTCTTCTGAGAGGGCTCGCCGCGACGGGGAGATCTAGTGCCTGGGGCGATCAGGCGATTTCCTTCTGTGATGTGTGATCCGGCAGCAACGCTTGGCTTTCCGCCGGACTCACCCGTCCGATAAACCGGGCCAATTGCCCGGCCGGCTCGCCTTCGCGTCGTACCAAGTAGGTGGTCAGCATGGTGGCGCAGCCGTCTAGCGGCCTGGCCACGACGTCCGGATTATTCAGTTCGTTGATGCGCGCCAGGCTGGAGAAACCCAGCCCGTAACCCGCGGCTACCAGCGCCATCATCAGATCAAGGGTGGGAACGCGGTCGGCAATGGTCAGTGGTGTATCCACGGTGCCCAGCACCCGCTGCAACTGTTGCCAAAAGCCTTCACAGACTTGCGGATCGCAAAGGACCAACGGGTAGCGCACCACCTCATCGAGCGGCACACGCCGGTAGCTGAGCAGTGGGTGGCGGGCAGGTACCGCCACAACCAGTGGATCGAACCAGACCGGCTCGGCCACCAGCCCATCGCCGACCTCGTCGGACTGGGCGAGCCCGATGTCGAACAGGTCATCGTTGAGGCCTCTGACCTGTTCGCTGAAGGTGACCTCCGACAGGCAGATCTCGATCTCCGGTTCTTCCTCGCGGCACTGGGCGAGCAGGGCGGCCAGGCGCGCCTGGGGGATGCCATCGGACAGCGCGACTCGGATGCGCCCGCGATAGCCGGCCGCTGCGCTCTTGACGCAGGCCTTGGCCTGGTCGACCACAGCGAGTACCCGGCGCGCTTCTTCCAAGAGCACCTTGCCGGCCCAGGTCAGCCGAGTGCGCCGTGTGGTGCGCTCGAACAGCTGCACGCCCAGGCGGTACTCCAGTTCCTTGATGATCCGCGACAGGGGCGACTGTTCGATATGCAGGCGCGCGGCAGCGCGGGCAAAGTGCAGTTCTTCTGCGACGGCGATGAAACAGCGAAGGTGGCGCAGTTCCACGGCCTTTCCTCCGTCAGTTGTAGGGTTCGGCTTGCACGTCGCCGTTCCAGGTCGGCTGGCGACGCAGGTTTACGATCTGCAGCAAGGCACCAAGCGCGGCGACACCACCGGCACTGGCGGCTAGGGTCCAGGTGGGCATCTGCAAAAGCAGCACGAAGCCGCCAGCCGCGGCGCCGATGGCGCTGCCCAGGTAGAGCGCCGACTCGTTCAGGGCGATGGCCAGGTTGCCGTCACCTTGAGCCTGGCGGGCCAGGATCAGCTCGTTATTCTGCGGTACCTGCAGTGCCCAGCCGACCGCGCCCCACAGGGCGATGGGCAGCATCACCAGCCAGGTGCTGAGGGCCGCTGCCAGAGGCAGCACGAACAGCGACACGGCGAGAATCAGCATGATGGCAAAGGTCAGCACCGGGCCCTTGATGCGATCCACCAGCGGGCCGATCAGGAAGCTGCCCAGCACGCCGCCGATACCCCAGACCCACAGGTAGGGCGTGACCGAACGCACCGCACCATAGGTCGGGTCGGCCAGCAGCGGGGCGATAAAGGTGTACATACCCAGGCTGGCAATGGCGGCCAGCAGCGACACCAGCAGGATGATCAGCACATGACCGTCGCCGAGGATCGCCAGCTTCTGGCCCAGCGTTGTGGCAGTGGCCGCCGGCAATGAAGGGAGCTTCAGCAGCAGGCCGAAGAAGGCCACGAGGCCAAGCAGGGTGACCAGCCACAGGGCGGCCTGCCAGCCCAGCTGTTCGGCGATCAGCAGGCTGAGCGGAACGCCGAGCACTACGCCGCTGGCCATGCCGCCCATGATGATGGCGATGGCCTTGCCGCGGCGTTCCGGCGTCGACACGGCGGCCGAGGCGCCGATGCCCATGGCCAAGTAGACGCCGGCGCCAATACCGGCGATGGCGCGCCAGACCATCAGCGCGGTAAAGCTCTCGGCCAGCGCGCTGGCGGCGTTGGCGATAACGAACAGGCCCAGGGCCAGCAACAAGCCGGCGCGCTGACGATGCGCCGGGGTCAGGGCGACGAAGATCGGCGAACCCAGGCCGTAGGCCAGGGTGAAGGCGGTGACCAGCTGGGCGGCCACCGCGACGGAGACCGCGAACGAGGCTTCGATCATCGGGATCAACCCGGCGGTGACATAGGAGGCCATGCCGAGGGCGAAGGCCCCCAGCGCTATGAGATAGATGGGGGATTGGTTGGGTGTGTGCATGCTCGGACTCGCTTGTGCTCCGTTGGAGCGCGTGGGTGGTACAGCGGAGGGATGCGGCCCCGCACCGGGGCCGCATCCGGTTGGGGGGACTAAAGCTCGAGGCTGACGTCGTACTCGCTCAGCCAGGTGTTGAGGCCGACCGCCAGCTCCATGCCCATGCGCTCGTACATGGGCGAGACACTGCCGAGCGGCTTGGCCAGGGTTTGCTGGATACGGCCGCTGTCAAGCAGGGGCGTCACCGGCGCGTTGCGGTTCGCCTGGATGGCTGCCAGGGCATCACGCAGCGCCTGCTCATAGGCCGGATCCTGGGTCGAGGGGTAGGGGCTCTTGACCCGCTCGCTGATTGACCCCGGGAGCAGGTCGCGAGTCGCCGCGCGCAGGATGCTTTTCTCCCGCCCGTCGAAGGCCTTCATCGCCCAAGGGATGTTGAAGGCGTACTCGACCAGGCGGTGATCGCAGAAGGGCACTCGCACCTCGAGGCCGACGGCCATGCTCATGCGGTCCTTGCGGTCGAGCAGGGTCTGCACGAAACGGGTCAGGTTGACGTAGCTCATTTGCCGCATGCGCTGGTCGACCGCGCTTTCGCCCGGCAGTACCGGCGCCTCGGCAATGGCCTGGGTGTAGCTGTCGCGCAGGAAGCTGTGCATGTCGAGCTGGGCCAGCAGTCCTGGTTCGAACAGGGTCTTACCGTCGAAGTACTTGCCGGTCACCGAAGTCAGCCAGGGGAAGGTGTCGGCCTGGATCGCCTCCGGGTCGTGGAACCAGCGGTAGCCGCCGAACACCTCGTCCGCGCTCTCGCCGGACAGCGCCACGGTCGAGTGCTTGCGCACCTCTTGGAACAGTCGGTAGAGCGATGGCCACATGTCGCCCCAGAAGGCCGGTGGCAGGTCGAGGGCGCGAACGATCTGCGCGCGCAACGCCGGATCGGCCAGCTCGCGGCTGTCGAGGACGATCTCTTGGTGGCTGGAGCGGATCATCTCCACCAGGTCGCGCACGAAGGGCGCATCCGGCGTCCCCCGCACGGCGTCGCCGGTGAAGCCGCTGCCGTGGTCGACGAAGTCGACGGAGAAGGAGCGGATGTTCTCCTTGCCGGCGGCCAGCAGCTTCTTCGAGGCCAGCGCGGTGATGATCGAGGAGTCGAGGCCGCCGGAGAGCAGGCTGCACAGCGGCACGTCGGCGACGATCTGGCGGTCGACGATGTCCTCCAGCAGGTCGCGGGTATGGCGGATGGTCTCGTCCTGCGAGTGGCTGTGCTCGCGCGCTTCGAGCTTCCAGTAGTGGCGGCGACCGAGGCCCTGGCGGTTGATGCGCACGATCTCGCCCGGCATCACTTCGCGCATGCCATCGAACACGGCATGGCCCGGCGTCTTCACCATCTCCAGGATTTCGCGCAGGCCGTCTGCACGCACCTTGCGCGGCACCAGCGGGTTAGCCAGTAGTGCCTTGGGCTCGGAGCCGAACACCACGCCGTCGGAGGTTGGGAAGTAATACAGCGGCTTGACGCCCATGCGGTCGCGGATCAGCAGGAGCTCTTGCGAACGCAGGTTCCAGATGGCGAAGGCATATATGCCATTGAGCCGCTCGACGAAACCCTCGCCCCATTCGACATAGGCGCGCAGCACCACTTCGGTGTCGCTGCGGGTCTCGAAGCGGTGGCCGAGCCGCTGCAGCTCGGTGCGCAGCTCGCGGAAGTTGTAGACCTCGCCGCTGTAGGTGATGGCGGCGACCTCGCGCGGGCCACCGTGCATCGCCGTCATCGGTTGGCGGCCGCCCTCCAGGTCGATGATCGACAGGCGCCGGTGGCCCAGGCCGACCGGGCCATCAATCCACAGCCCGCCGGCATCCGGCCCGCGCAGGGCCATGGTGTCGGTCATGCACTGCAGGGTGTCGCGTTGCGTTTCCAGATTCTGGCCGTAGGACAGCCATCCAGCGATTCCACACATAGTTGTTCTCCTTGTGATTGGGTTACCCGAGGCTTTCCAGGTCGCTGTCCTCGGCCAGCAGCACGCGCGTCTCGCCATGGACGTAGCGCGCCGGTGCTGGGGTTTGGGCATGGGTTTCCATGTCGTTGAGCAGGCGTTGCAGCGCCACGGCGGTATCGAGTCCGGCGAAGGACTGGCGGGGCGGCTCCTTGAGTGCTACGGCGCGCACAACCTGCCGGCACAGCCGCGATAGCTTGTGCAGGGTGTCCAGCCCTGGCTCGTCGGGAGCGGTGGCGAACTCGTGGAGCAGCTCCTCGGCGCCGTTGGCGGCGCGCGTCCAGATACGCAACTGGTCGTGATCCCAGCGCGGCGTATCGAATACCAGGCGCGCATGAATCAGCCGGGCATCGCGGTCGACGAAGCTGTAATCCACGGTGCGTTGGCGCACGATGTTGACGAAGCTGGCGTAACCGGTGACCCGTGCTTCGCCCAGGCTGGCGGTGAGTTGCACGGTGTCGAGTACCTCTGCGCCGGAGATCGAGAAGTCCGAGCGCACACCGAGCACACCATCGAGCTTGAGCTGGCCGGCGCGCGGGCAGATCCAGCCGACCAGATCCAGGGCATGGATCACCTCGCTGGTCACACCGCATGTCGGGCGGTAATCGTTGATACGGTCCTTGCCCCAGTGGAAGTTGGCACGTACCAGTTGCCAGTCGTGACGCTCGACCCAGTCGCGCAACTGCTGGGTTGCGTCCGAGTAACGCTCCACCAGATCCAGGGCAAAGCCGCCGACCTGCTCCAGTGCGCCGAGCAGCTCATCCATGTCGTCAGCAGGCGTGACCAGGGGTTTCTCGCAGAGCACGAAGCCCCGGTAGCCGGCGAGCTGCTTGAGCACAGGCGCATGGCTGTGGTCGTTGACGCTGACCACCACGATGTCCGGCTCAAATACCAGTAGCGCCCGCTCGACGCTGTCGAAGTAGGGCAGTTCGGTCGTCTTCTGCTGGCGCCCGACATAGGCCAGCGACAGCGGCAGGCCAGTGCTCGTGGCGATATGCTCGAAGGCGCGGCGGTAGCGGTTGCCGGCGTAGCCCAGGCCGATGATCAGGATCTTCATGCCGAGGCCTCCTGACGGATCAGCAGGCGCTCGTCGCTGACGGCGAAGCCGAGGGTCTGGTACAGCGTGCCGGCATCCGCGGTGCTCTGCAGCACCACGCAGTCGACGCCGCGGTTGGCGAACCAGCGCAGCAGGTGCTGCATCAGTTGCTTGGCGATGCCACGGCCCCGCCACTGCGGTTCCACCACCACCGACTGCACCCAGCCGGACAGGCCGTTAAGGCAGCCCGGTGCCGGCGCGCGTTGGTCGATGATGGCGGTTGCGCAGCCCAGCACCTGGCCGGATTCCCTGTGCTCGGCGGCGAGGATCTGCACGCAGTCGCTGTCGTTCAGGCGGCTATTCAGCCAGGTGCGGTAGGCCGCCCGCCAGCGCGCCGCGTCCTCCGGCGTCTTGCTCGAGTAGCTGGCATTGGTGCCGTCCAGCAGATACGCGCGCAGCTCCACCAAACTGGCCAGGTCGGCTTGGGTTGCCGGGCGCACGATCAGGAAGGACTGTTCCATCTCAGGCCACCTCCGCAGCAAACACCTCGGACGCAAGCGGGATGCTGAAGTGGTCGAAGGTCTCGCGCAGCGACAGCGCCAGGTGCTCGATCTGCGTATCGCTGTGGTTCGGCGTAGCGTTGACCCGGAAGCGCTCGGTTCCTACCGGCACGGATGGATAGTTGATCGGCTGCAGGTACACACCATGCTTATGCAGCAGGCGTTCGGCCGCTGCCTTGCAGCGCTTGGCTTCACCTACCCGCACCGGTAGCACGTGGGTCTGCGAGCAGGGCATCACCGGCACGTCATGGTGCTTGAGCCGCGCGCGCAGCTTGGAGGTCTGGGCATGCAGGCGATCGCGCTCGGTACTGCTGGCCTTGAGGTGCTCGACGCTGGCCAGGCAGCCTGCGGTGATTGCCGGCGGCAGTGAGGTGGTGAAGATAAAACCTGTGGCGAAGGAGCGCACCGCATCGACGATCACCCGGGTCGAGGCGATATAGCCGCCGATTACACCGATGGCCTTGGCCATGGTGCCCTGGATGATGTCGACCTGATCAGCTACACCCAGCTCGGTGGCGATACCGGCGCCACGTGGGCCGTACATGCCCACCGCATGCACCTCGTCGAGGTAGGTGAGGGCGTTGTAGCGCTTGGCGATCGCAACGATTTCGGCGATAGGGGCAATGTCCCCGTCCATCGAGTAGATCGACTCGAATACCACGATCTTCGGCTGGCCCAACGGGTAGCTGGCGAGGATCTGCTCGAGGTGCGCGACGTCGTTATGGCGAAAGATCTTGCGCTCGTTGGGCGTCGAACGAATGCCGTTGACGATGGAGGCGTGGTTCAGTTCGTCACTGATTACTACGCAATCGGGAATACGCCGCAGCAGACACTGGAGGGTGGCGTCGTTGGAGCCAAAGCCTGTGGGGAAAACCAGCGCCGCCTCCTTGTCGTGCCAGTCGGCCAGGCTTTCTTCCAGACTGGCATACACCTCGTGCGAACCGCCGATATTGCGCGAGCCGCCGGAGCCCGCTCCGTAGGTCTCCAACGCATCGTGCATCTGTTCGCGCACTGCAGGATGTTGCGACATCCCGAGGTAGTCATTGCTGCACCAGACCACCACCGGTTCTTGCTCGCGGCCATCCAGCTTGGCCAGCGGGTACTGGCCGCAGATACGGCTCAGGGTAGTGAAGGTGCGGTACTGGTTGGAGGACTTCAGTGTCTCCAGTTGTTCCCGAAGAAGTGCTTGGTACATCCGTTTATCTCCTTAGCGAGTTGATGACACGTCTCTGTGTGGTTCCTCATCAAGCGAGAGCCCTGGCACGGGTAATTGCGGCCAGGTCGGGCTATTCTTCTCGGGATTTATAGGGGTTACAATTTGACTGTTTATCCTAGTACTGGAGGTAATCGGATGAGCGCGCCTCGCACAGCTGAACGCACTCGGGTAGAGCTGGCCGAATTCCTGCGTAGTCGCCGCGAACGAATTTCGCCGGCGGAGGTGGGGCTGCCTTCAGGTGGCCGGAGACGCACGCCTGGGCTGCGCCGCGAGGAAGTCGCAGCCCTGGCCGGGGTGGGTTTGTCCTGGTACACATGGCTGGAGCAGGGGCGGGACATCAGCGTGTCTGCGACCTTCCTCGACAACCTTTCGCGCACGCTCAAGCTGGATGCCACCGAGCGTCGCCACCTGTTCCTGCTGGCTCACCAGCGTCTGCCGCCAGAGCCGGGCAAGACCTGGTGCACGGTGCCTGCGCTGATTCATCGCCTGATGGGGGATCTGCCGTCACGTCCGGCTTACGTGCTCAACCTGCGCTGGGATGTGCTGGCCTGGAATGCTGCTGCGGATCGGGTGTTTGGCTTCTCCGCGCTGCCGGCGGATCGCCGCAACCTGTTGTGGATGCTGTTCACCAGCCCGGCCATGCGTGAGTTGTTCAGCCCTTGGGATGAGCAGGCGCTGCAGATCCTCTCCAGCTTCCGCCGCGACTTCGTGCGGGCGACCCAGGATCCGGATATCGCTGCGCTGGTGAAGGATCTGGAGAAGGCCTCGCCGGACTTCAGGGAATGGTGGCGGCAGCAGGACATCCACGGCCCGTGCCAGGGGATCCGGCATCTTAAGATCGATTCGGTCGGTCAGGTGGTGTTCGAACACACCACGCTGACCATCGACGAGGATCGCCATCTGCGCCTGGTTTACTACGCGGCCAAGGAAGGCATGCCGCAGAGCCGAGACTTCGAGCAGTGGCTACAGCAGGAGCCGGCGCTGGTATAAGCCCCAGAGCCGATTGCTCAACCAATCGATGGCCCGCGCTGGCGACCCAGTTGCCAGGACGCGCTGTTGCCCTGAATCACTGCGGATACGCTCTGCCCGAGCTTCTGCTCGATCACCGGCTTCCAAGGCACCAGGCTAAAGCCGATGCCATCGTCGAGCAGGGCATAACGGCCGCTGGCCAGCTGCACGCTGCGCCGGTAGATCCCACTGACGCGCTGGCCCTTCGCCGTCGGGCGGTACTGCATACCTGTCTGCTCCGAGATATCGCGCGCTGCCGCCGTCAGCTCCCGCCCGCGTAGCGTGGCCAGCAGGTTGCGTGCAAGCACCACGCGTTGGCCCAGGCGTTCGGCCAGCCCCTGTTCCACCAGGAAGTCGGCGCGCTGCCGCAACGCTTCGCGCACCTCCTTGCCGAAGCCCTTGTCGACCAGCTCGCAGTTGCCGCCGATCAGCTGTTGATCCAGCCAGGTGGCACCGACGGCGCGCACCTGCTGCTCGAGGGGCAGTTGCGTGCGCAGCTCGACAGCGACGTCGCCCAGGCGGCGAGCATCATGCTGCCGGCCTTGCTCAGGCAGGTCGGCCGGCACCCGCCAGACGCCCTCGGCCAGACGCTCGACGATACCGACTCGGCGCAGGGCTTCCAGGCGCCGCACATGGTGCTCGACTAGTGCCTCGGGATCATGCCCGCCGCTCGACTGCGAGCGTGCCAGCGCCAGGTGGTGATCGGTGCGATAAAGGCCGTCCGCAGCCAGCGAAGCAATCGAGCGATCCACCGCGCGCGGCTCGCTCAGACTGCGTGTTTCCACCAGGCCGCCGATGGGGTAACCGGCCAGCTCCGCACGGGCAGGCAGGGCTAGGTAGTGGGCCTTGCCGTCGAGTCCATCGACCACCAAATAGCCACGGTCGTTTAGCTCATCGGCCAGCCCCTTGGCCACGATCCGGCCGACCACCCCGGGAGTGCCCTTGCCCGGCTCGAAGACCGCCAGCTCGCGCTGCAGGCTACCCATGGCCCGCTGCATCGTACGCACGATATCGCCGCGCTCGCCCATGGCGCGCAGGGTCGTCTCGACGTCGTCATGCAAGAGCCAATACCCAGGTCGAACTTCATGGGCCAGTTCAAGCTTCTGCAGATGCTGCAAGCGGCCGATCAGCAGTTGCCGACGTGGATGGTTGGCAAGTGTTTTCAGGCTCAGACCGCCGGCCAGGCGTTCGCGCAGCAGGGTGCGATCCAGGCTGGTAAAGCGCTCCTGCTGCACCTCGCGCTGCAGACTCTGCTGGATCTCCAGCTCGGTACGCGGGCCGAGCCATTCGGTGGACAGCTCCGAGGCGCGGTTGCGCATGCCCTCGGCGATGTAGTCGCGGGCGATCACCAGATCCTTGCCGGTGTCGTCCTTGCCGCGCAGGACGATATGGGTGTGCGGGTTGTCGGTGTTCCAGTGGTCGACCGCCACCCAGTCGAGGCGGGTGCCGAGGTCGGCCTCCATCCGGCTCATCAGGTGGCGGGTATAGGTGCGCAGCTCGTCGAGCTGCTCGGCATCCTCGGGCGAGACGATAAAGCGAAACTGGTGGCGGTCGTCCCGGCCACGTTCCTCGAACGCATTAAGGTCGGCCTGGTCGGTCAGTGGTCCATAAGCCTGGCCCGGATCGCCCTCGCGACTGACGCCGTCGCGCTCGATATAGCGCAGGTGGCTCGCGGTCGAGCGCTTGCCGGCCTGGCGCAGGTTCACCAGGCGGGTCTTGATGGTGACACGACGGGCGTTGTAGGGCAGTTGCTGCCCGCTGAAACGAGCGGCGACATGCCCGCGGCCGAGTCGGGCGCCGGGCTGCTGGCCCGCCTTGCGCGGTTTGCCGGTGCCGGCCTTGTTGGCCTGGCGTAGCACCTGGTTGACGAAGAGTTGGCCGCGTTGCTGCGGCTTGCCCGGCTGCGGGCGAAAGCGCAATTCGTCGTCCTGACGGCTTCCCTTGCTCATGTTTAGACTCCTCCAAGTTGATCGCGGTACAGCGTGTCAGGCACGCTTCTAAGCCAGTGTCGCTGTGGGGCGAACACGATTTCGGCACCTGGCGACACCGGCGCTGTGTCGCCGCCAACCCCCGTGCAGACTGCTCTCCGGGCCAACGGAGTGCCGCCCCTTTTTATCTTGCCCTCCGCTTTTTCCGTGCCTTTGTGCTGCTGAGCTGGGTAATCAGGAGAGGCAGGGCGACGACTTCCAAAGTGTTGGCCGGCAGGCGAGGGCAGAGGTATTTGCAGCCAGGCGGCCCTCGACTGCACACACCGGGCGCACGCACTCGGCAGGCGGGTCGACAGGTAAACGGCCAGCTCATCGACGTGACTCCAGCCACAAGGGCTGCGCCCGACCGATCACTGCGTCGGCAGACACCGGGCCGAAGTAGCGGCTGTCGAACGACGCCGGGTTGCTGCTGCTGAGCAGGAACAGCTCATCGCCAACCAGGCGTCGACAGGCCTGCCAAGCTGGCAGCGCTCGACTCTGTCGATCCCACCTCATGCGCCTGGCAACAACGACTCCATCGATACGCACCTGGCTGCCTTGCACGCACACCCGTTGCGGCGCTAATGCCTCCACGGTCTTGAGCAGCAGCACGTTCGCCGGCAGGTAGCCGCGCTGAGCCGCCAGCGACCTCACCTCCGGCGGCAGACGAACCAGTACCAGATCGCCCGGCGCCAACGAGTTGGCTGACGAAATGCGGTACCAGCCGACGGGCACGCTGTCGGAGGCGTTGTAAATCAGCCGTGGTGGCGACGTCGCAATCGTTGCCCAACCTATTGCTGCCAGGCTGCAGGCGAGCAGCGCCAGTGGCCACCGTACGCCGAGAGCACCCGGAGTCATGTCGTAGCCTCCGGAAACTGCTTCTCCAGCACTTCGCGCAGCATCTCTGCCATGGTTACGCCACGGTCGAAGGCCGCCAGCTTGATCCGCATGCGCAGCGCTGGCGTAACGTCCAGCGTCAGTCGTGCGCTGTAGCGCTCGACCTTGCCGTTGTCGATTCCAGCGCCTTTGCGTATCCAGGCTTCTGCCTGCGGATCTGCCAGTGGACGTGCACCGATACCGATGCGCTTGCCGCTCATGGCGACCACCTCAGCAGCTCATCGACCAGGCTGCTGACCTCGCGCGCGGCGGCGCTGTCCGGCGCCAGTTCACGCGCGAGGCGACCGGCTGCCACGCTCTCGGCGAAGACGATGCGCTGGCGTACTTCGGCCTGCAGTGCCGGTAGCGGTTGGTCGGCCAGGGCGCCGCGCGCTTCGCGGCCGATCACCGTGGTGCTGACGCGGCGGTTGATGGCGAACGCCGCGCTCAGCGTGGGCCTGAACACCTGCGCCTCGCGGATCAGGTTGACCATCTCCGCGCTGGCCCACAGGTCGTAGGGGCTAGGCTGCACCGGGATCAACACGCGATCTGCCGCCAGCAACGCCGAGCGGGCGAGGGCGGCGATGCGCGGTGGCCCGTCGATGATCACGTGATCGGCGCGACGAGCCAGCTCCGGGGCTTCCTGATGCAGCGTCTCGCGTGCCAGGCCGACGGCGCTGAACAGCCTGGGCAAGCCCTGCTGGCTGCGTCGCTGCGTCCAGTCCAGCGCCGAGCCCTGCGGGTCGGCATCGAGCAGGATGACGTTCTGTCCGCGCAGGGCTAGTTCGCCGGCGATATGGGTGGCCAGGGTGGTCTTGCCCACCCCGCCTTTCTGGTTCAGTAGGGCGACGATCATGGCCGGATCTCCCCGACCAAACCGCCCCAATCAGCACCTGTCCACACAGCGGCGCTGCCCCAATAACAAGTTAGAGCTTTTAAGTTAGTTAAGTTAAGGGCGGCTGGAAGCCCCGCCGGCCGTGACCTCCAGAGGAGTCCGTGCGCCTGATAGCACGATGGGGATGCGCCTGATAGCACGAGCCCGGTTGCGCCTGATAGCACGACTGCATTCACAGCTTGTCCGCAAGTTATCCCCGTGCCGTTTACGGCACGCGCCGGAAGGCGAGCAACTCTGTCGATGGGGGTAGGTGAACGACCTCCAGGCGATACCCCGGGAGTGACTGTCGGGCGACCAACGTACGCAGGTCGAGGGCAAAGTCCGAATAGCGCGCCGAGCTGCCGGATTTGCGGTACAGGTGGCGAAAGTCGAACTGCCAGCCGTCCTCCTGCTTGCCGCCGTGCTTTCGCACCAGGCGGTACAGCCAGCGCTCGATGCCGCCAGTGAGGCGGAAGTAAGCCGGGTCGATGGTCAGCACCAGGGCCTGATCCAGCACCCCGCTGTAGAACCAGTCCGGCAGGATCAGCTCGATACCCAGTGGCCGGCCATCCGCCGCGGCCAACTCCTTCCACTCGTTGATCCAGGAAAAACGATGCAGACGCCGGCCGGTGGTCTCGCGGATCGAGGTGGCCACGCTGGTCGACTGTAGCCGGTCCAGCCCCGCCTTCAGGCGCTGGTAGTCGCGCAGCGAGGTGCCACGGCCGATGAAGCGCAGGATCTGGTACGGCGTTGCACGCATCAGCTGTGAAGTGGGGATGCCCGCATCGCGAGCCTCGACAAGTTGGCTGGCCGCCCAGATCAGGATGTCGGCATCCCAGATCGTGGCGATGCCATGCTCCAGCGTGCCCGCCACACGCACCGTCACCTCGCCCGAGCGAAAGTCGATCGGCACGGTGCGCCGCGACTTGGCCAGCGAGAAGAACGGATGCGCCATCAGATCCTGGGCGTCGCGTGGAGCCATATCCCCCGGCAGGGCGCGGAACAGATCCAGTTGCTCGCTCTGCGAAGTCAAATCGAGATGCCGGCAATTCATAGACGAAGGTTTCACTGACCATCACGCTGTGCTCCCGGGTGGCGGTCGATGTACTCGGGATCGAAGGTGTTCTCGAAGCTGCGCTCACCGGCCCAGGCTTCGAGATCGGCGAGCGCGTACATCACCCGCCGACCGAACTTGTGGAAGCGCGGCCCGCCGCCGATCACCCGCTGCTTCTCCAGCGTGCGCGGCGACAGCCGTAGGAAGGCCGCTGCTTCGTTGTTGGTGAGGTAGCGAGGGGCAGGGCAGGCCTGTGGTGCTTGGGCCTCGTCAGCGGCCTCAACGGGCCGCATGGCATGCGCCGTCGGCCCAGCCTTGCGGTGCAGCGGGGCATCGAGATCGATGCGACGCGGCTGGCGGGAAAGATCGATTGAATGCGACATGGTGTGTCCTCCGTTGACGTGGGAGGTGCACCGTGCGGCAGGCTTCGCATTCGATCATGCCGGGTTGGGTCTGGGCGAATACGCAGGCAGGAGGGGGAGAGGATTGATACCGGGAAGGTCTGGACGCTGACTGGGTACGCCCATCTACGCACATCACCGGCCACGGTGCCCAAGCGCGCCAAGCTCCGCGCGTGCAGCCTACGGATTTACGGGGCTACGGCTGTCCACAAAACCGGAAAACCGCATCTGCGGATATCCGTAAATCCGTAAAAACGTAAATCCGCTTCCCCACAGATCCGTAAATCCGCGGTTACGGTCTTACGGATTTGGGCAAAACCGTAAGACCGTAACGGTCTCAATCAACTGGCGGCACAGCGTGGTTGTTCCAGGCTGATCAGCGTGTGTTCGCACCCGTGCATCAGCCTTCCGCTGATTTAGCGATTCCAGAACACATGCATCTGCTCGACGCCGGTCTCCAGGGTGAACAGGTCGCCGCTGTACTCCATGTCACGGGCCATGGCGCGGTAGTCGATGTACATAGCTAGGTGCGGCGGAATGCTGCTGGTTTCTTCGGTCAGCTCCTGGGCGTAGTCAGCCAGCGATGCATGGCAGCCGCAGTAATCCTCCTCGGCCGCCTTGCGCGCCTGCTTCAGGTCGTTGAAGTGATCGAGTAGAGCACCGCCGAACTCTGGGTACTCCTCGATGAAGCACGCAATCTCATGAGCGTTATCGAGGCCCTCGTATTCGCCGAGGCGATAGCCGTCGAAGCCCTCGAAATCGTGGATGGCATACTCCTCCGCACCCTCGACCGGCGAGGCCGCCAGCATGGCACTGACCTGTGCCTGGATTTCGTCCAGCTCCAAGGTTGCGTCGATCCAGACGCCATGCAGGTGACCGGCATTGTAGGCGGCCAGGTCGGCAACGTAGATCCTGATGTGTTCGCTCATTACTTTCGCTCCTTCGTCTTCAGGGTTCTGCGCTTGCGCTGCGCATGAACCCCTGCCGACTAGGGCGACTAAGGCGGTCGTGAAAAAATCAGGAAAAATCGCGGAGGCTCCACCCAGCGTAGCGACCGGGTGGAAACCGTCTATTTTTCTTGATTTTGAGGGGGCAAGAACCCCCGCTCTTTAGGATAGGGGAGACTGTCACCTACAGTGGCAACCTGGCTGAACCTCCGCGACAGAAGTCCATAATGACTTATTAGGATGATGCTTGCAGTTGCTGCAGCGCATCTTGATCGATGCCTTCCTGAGCTTCAGCTAACGCAATGATCGTAGACTTACGCAGTGTTGGTGCTTCACGCGCTATTACATCCCATTTTGATCGCACGATCTCCAAGAACTCTGGCATCTCCGCCTCAGGTAACCCCACTGCTAGCACCTGTTGAATGTGTTTGGCGAGTTCGCCGAGACGATCAGCGGCAGATTTATGACCCGTTGCTCGCTCGCTGAAACCAAGGAAGGTTTGAAGCGAGCTGAGGACGACCGCTATCACGCTCAGGAATCCGGTAGCAATCTTTAACCACAATAATTCTGTTTGTTGAAGAGTAGCAAATATTGATGCACCGACAATCGAAGACAGCACGACTACAGGAATTCCAAGTTTCCAGTTGAGCTTCTCGTAATAGCGGGATGACAGTTCGTGCTCGATTTGCATGCGGCGAATTGTTCGCTGCCAACGCTTAAGAAGATCGTCTTTTGTCATGTGGTACCTCTCTTAAGTATAAGAGGGTTTGGTGAGGGTTGGTTTGGGCTGTTGAGGATGCTCTGTTGTGGTTGATTTTTAACAGTGTTGGCTGGAATGGTCTCAGAAGGTGGTGCTTTTTTATATTCGTTATTCTAGCGCTCGTGTCAATGCGTCAATAATGCCTTTGTGCGGGAGGTAGCCGATAACGCCATGGGCATTAACGGTCTTGTTGTTGACGGCTCCGTCGTTATGGATGGCACTGGCAAAATTCTTCTCGTTCAATGGTTTTCCAAGCGTAACAAAGTCAGAAGGGTCATAAAAGTTTTCCCATCTCTCAACAAAAGCGGGCTTACGGCGCGGAGCGCCCAGCTTTGCCTTGAATGCGTCCAAGCCAAGTGGCGAACCCATGGTTATCAGCAGCGGAATATGGACACCAGAGGTGCCCGCTGCTTCCATTTCTCGCAACAACTTGAAGGCAATAACAGTTCCGAGCGAGTGTGTAATCAGAATTTGAGGGCTACGTTGCAGGAGGGGCCGCACAATATCATCGACAGCCTTTGCTGCTCCAGGTGAAGACAGGTATGTGTGACCCTGTCTTACAATTCGGAGCAGAAGCGAGCCTTTGGCTGGAGAAATTTTCTCGATCATGCGCATTAGGCCGACGAGGCGCCTTGCGATGAAATTATCCATCGGTATAGGGTTTCCTCCTGCTGTCCCCATCGCGGCTTCAATATCGGCTTCGTCAATTCCATTGTCACTGATGAACTCCTCCATCACGGCACTGAGAAATTTCAATTCATCAGCATCGCCTAAATCGACAGCTATAGATTCAGCACCCATACCTACTGCGGCCTTTGTCTTACCATTCGTCCAGTCGGCAAGGGTCGTACCGTAATATGCCATATCGACTGATGCTCTACTCAGTAAACCAGACTGAGTCTCATGCAGGGAGTCCATCCATTTTTTGAGGAGCTCATCTTTAGTCGAAGCCTCTTGCCCAATACCATGAATCATCAGAACGTTCATTTATCTTCCTCCATGTTAAACTTCCGTATCAGGATTCTCGCCCCTTCTTCTTTGAACGAAGAAAACTGCGAGGGCAGTAGAAAATTGGCTACTTCACGTAGACTTTCCGCTGATGCTTTTTCTTGGGGTTCGGGATCTTCCATAAATTCCCACCCTTGGCGAAGCCAAGGCCAGAACCCCGCAACCTGTCCCGATTCTTCCGTGGTAGCTCTAGTAACCCAGCGCGGTAAGACATTGTTCTCTGGTGACGGAGGCCTCGCTTGAATTGGCGGTACTTCCGTCACAAAGCTGCCTAGCTCCGAATCTTTGAATGACAGCAGTCCCATAAACGCCACGTCGAACGGCATGGGTTGGTCGTGGTAGCAGTAAAAGAATGCCATGCGGCGTATGCTATCAATGTCACCCGTGTAGTCGTACAAATAGCTTGCGATAGCGCCTAGGGTGGGGTTGATGTGTTTCTCTTCTCGTAGTTTTGCGGCAAAACTGTCTACCTGATCAGCAGATAGATTTCCGGCCTGTAGGTTCGCGATTGCCTCGATGGATGTGCTCAGACTTATCTCTAATGACGCTCCTTTGGAAAGGCAGATCCAATTAATATTGCCTGTTTTGTCTCGACTTATCAGCGTGATGAGGTGTGGGTATACTATGGCTGATGCAAATACTCCATCATAAAATTCGACGAGAATTTGAATGGCGCGACCCATTGCGTCGTGTACCCGATAGTAACTAGCGTTATCGTTGATCGGGCACTTTTCAACTGGTGATGTGCTCCATATCCTCTTAGGCGCCGCGCCATGGATAACCAGATTTATACCGGATAGAAAAATATTGTGTGGCAATATTAGGCTGTCGTGGACTTTCTCCTTAAATAGCAGGGATTTCACTGCATGTATACGGTGTTTGAAGTTGAGGGGAGTGAGTGGACGGTCTTTATTGTCCTTATTCTGGTCTTGATCTTGAGAGGACGGTGCTGGCCATTTGGGCAAGGGCTGGCTGTGTGGATTCCCATCACGCTGGAAATAGATTACATGCTCTCTGGGGATGCCAGTGGCGTAATCGGGAGAGAGCTTCAGGTCGTATGTCTCCCCAATCTCCTTTAATCGTTTCTTTGAGAATAACGCAAGTGATTCGGGGATCACGCAGTCCGGAAGATACTTATCAAAAGCCTCATGTTTTAGGCCGCACAGGCCTTCAATTAATACCGTAGAGAAAACGCACCGAGGCGGGGCAATACCATCCCCTTTCAGCATGTACGCCTGTTGACCATCCACCACTGCATTGAAACGATCAATAATAGGGGCGGTAGCCTCATATGGCCCTCTTGGGAGCACAGGGTCTCCGAAGATATCTGCGGTTTCGATGTTCGAAGGTAGTGACCTGCAGGCATCGCCAAAAATTGAGAGGCTTTTTATTCCATGTCTGTAGAGCTGCCTTTTCAGCGCTTCCACAGATATGGCACGCATTTCCTTGTACCAGTCACTAGGGAGCCAGATGTTTTGCTCTGCTCCGGCTCGGAATCCATGTCCGGCGAAGTGCAAAATAAATAGATCTACCTCGTCATTGGCTGGAAGCATTCCGAGCAGAGTTTCGCGGATGCGCGCAATAGTGACGGGCACTCTGTCTTCATCAGTGATCACTTCCGTGGTAAATCCGGCCTGCCGAGCCCAGTCGCCCATTTCGTTAGCAGCCGTAATTGCCCCTGGTAGGTAGGAAAGCGGTGGCGATCTCGAAATCCCGATAGTCAGACACAGTTTCACGTTTTTCCCTCTAATTGCAGCACACATATCAGTTGCTGGTACACCACGTCTTGAGTCGCGAGGCCTTGTACTACTGTGTCAATGCTTTGGTTTTCGGGTGGTGTACTGAATCGTGTACAAGTACACACAAGAGCACCAAAGGCAAAATAGGCTGTTTTCCTAGCCTCCATGATATGGAATATCAGAACAGGAAATGCATGATGTCAAATCAGGTCTACGGGGTCAGTCTCAAAACCCGATGCCGTTGGACGAGCAGCGTAGACTCCACTTTGCCGTCTTATTTGGCGTGACAGCTTGTTTTCTGGCTCTCATAGCAACTTCAGCGACCTTGACTCGCCCGGGTTCTGAAGGCTGACCGGGTGCGCGCATCTACGCGAGTTACAAATCTCGACATCCAGTCCCGCACAGCTCCATTGGGGCAGCTCTATAGATATACGCCTCTGCGGCTTCGACAAAACCGTAAGACCATAAAGGTCTCAGTCAGCGCACGGTAAAGCGCGTTTGCTTAAGGCCCATCGCCGAGTGCGCGCTTGAGCATCAGCCTTGCGGGTGGGGTGCGCGGGTGGCCGGTGGGACAGGAGCGCTAAAAAACAAGGCACCGGGTCGCCCCGGTGCCTTTCGCTCGGCCTAGCGGTTCCAAAATACGTGCACCTGCTCGAAGCCAACAGGTCATCGCTGTCCATATCGCGGGCCATAGCGCGATATTTGATGTACAGCTGGGTGCCGGGGAATACTGGTGGTTCGCTCTGTCAGCTCCCGGGCTTAGTCCGCCAGCGAGCTGTAGCAGCCGCAATAATATTCCCTGGCTGCCTTGCGCGCCTGTTCCTAATCGTTGAAATGGGCGAGCAGTGCGCCGCCAAATTCGGGGTACTCCTCCGAGCTCTCAACCGGCGATGCCGCCCGCATGGAGTGGACCTGTGCCTGGGTGTCGTCCAGCTTTAGAGTGGCATCGATCCAGACGCCATGCAGGTGACCGGCGTTGTAGGCGGATAAGCCGGCAACGTAGATTCTGACGTGATCGCTCATGACTTTCGCTCCTTCGTCTTAAGGGATCTGCGCTTGCGCTGCGCCCCTGCCTACTAAGAGTTGCTGAATTGTTCAAACAACCTCAGTTGCGACGTTAAACTCATTGAGATTTACATCAGGTAAGTTCACTGCAACTTGTGGGCGGTCGGATAACGGTATCGAACAGGCGGCGTCAGCCGTGGTGATAGGGAGAACGCCTTGAGCGTGGAGATTAGCTTCGACAATGAACTGGCAGTTGCAAGCATCCTGCTGGTCGATTGGCCTCCGCCGCTGGTCGAACATTTGGGACGCTACTTTGACGTTCGTGATGGGATCCTTCGGCTGAACTACGCCCACCTGTCCGCCGAGCGCACCTGCGATTTGACTGATGGACTGTGGATCTTGCCAGCCTATCGTGAGCGCTTTGTGTCCGAACTAGAGGAGGTAGCACGAGAGGGGGCGATTGCACTAACCCTGAAAGTCCTTGGGCACGGATGCACCTGGGTCAAGGACTCATCGTCTATCCTCGACCAGGATGCTTACCTGTCTGCTGAGCAGGTCTTCAGGACTGACATTCTCCAAGGTGACTCGCCGGCATTGCGTGAGGCCGTCTTGGCGGAGATCGCTCCCCGTGCGATGTGGGTATGTTGGTTGCTCGACTCACATTCACATGATCGACATCTTTTTTTGGACGATCGGGAAATTATGGCGGCGCTTGTGGCCAGTACGTCGAAGGGCGATTGCATCCATTGCCTTCAACTGGTGACCCCACGTCACAACCAGAGTAACTGGGCCTTCGAACAGTTGGTTGCGCAGCACTGGCAGACTGTGTACGACTATTTGGAGACCCACATCGGCGGCACCCCGGGCTATTCAAGCTACAACGTAACTGATCTCGTTTACTCGTTGTTTGCCAATTCGCCTACGGTGAAGGCGTCCCGTTGGGCCTGCGAGCAGGTTCTTGATCGAGCTAATCCGAAGGTCTTCCCTCGGCTGATCCAACATTGCCGCAAGATTGTGGCGGACGATGTACGCAGCCTGTTTCTGCGTTGGCAAAACCATCCGCAGGCAGAGAAGAAAGACCAACTCAGGGAATGCGTTGCCAAAGCCTGCTCTGCGCTTGCTGCATTGCTGGTTGACACTATGCCGTCGGACCTCGCGCTTGCCTCTGCCTGGCACGGGTTCGAAAACCCAGCGCGATCCAGCCAGCAAAACGTTGCTGCAAGCCTCAGAGAATTGCCATCGGATGCGTGGTGCCGAGAGGCGCTGTGGAACCAACTAGGTCCTTCCGCTCGCGAAGCCTGGCGGCAGGATCTTTTCGATCAGGTGGGCGAGGAGCCAGAGCTGGCCCAAGGCCTCCTCGATTTCGCCTGCCGTTGGCTCGAGCAGACGGCGTTTGCCGAAGTCGAGCCGGTGCTTCTGCGATTGATGGATGACGAGGATCACCTGGCTTTTGCGAACCAGCTCGCCAACGCTGGTCCAAGGCAACTGCAACTGAGGGCAAAAGGGCTAGTGCGCTCTAGGCGGGGGGCGCTGGACCTAGAGGGGCCGGTAGGCCTGGGCGAGGATACCACTGCGTTGCCAAACATCGGCACCCAGACCTGGTTGGGCGACCCGTCCGTAGAGCGCGTCATCCATAGCGCGCTCAGCCAGATCGAGGAAAAGTTTTGCCGCGAGTATTCGGATACTTGGGGAGAGGACGAGGAGGTCCACACAGCTCGCCTCCTGGCCCTGACGCAGGAGGCAGTTGGCAACGCAAGCCACCAACTGCGCCAGCTCTCAGCCATGACGCGATCGACCTATCCGGGCCTGTCGGTGAATGTACGCCAGCCCAGCAAGCGGGAGGAAGGGACTAACACATCAGTTGGGTCCCCGCTGGGGGCAGACGTGCTGTTCTTGACCCGTGTCGTGGACGCAGGCAGGACAGTTATCCAGCGAGCCACCCTTGTGCAGGTGAAAAAGCGCAGTGGCACTGGTTCGGGGAGGGGCTTCAGTTCGACTATCGGCATTAACCTGCAGCAGTGCGAGGATATGCTCAACCAGTCAGAGCACGCCTACTATCTGTTCATGACGCCGGTCTCGGCGCGACCGACGCTCTGGGTTGCCCCGGCCCGGCTCGTCAGGAACTTGACCCAGTTGCATACGAGCAAAACATCGGTCTTGGCGGCTACGGTGAGGGACGCCAGTTGCTCCTATGCCGATTTCTTCCTGCACTACCTAGTTGGCCTGTGGGCTGGTGACGAACAGGAGGGAATCGTCGCCGTTGCCAACGGCGATCCTCGGCTTGGGCGAACGCCTCGTCACATCGTCGACATTGAGGTTCGCCGCCAATCGGAGTGAGGGTCGTGGCAGTGGGCCGCGCTGCCAGTATCCTCCGCCCCGACTTCCAACCGCCCTAGGAGGCTGCGGGACGTGGTTATCTTCTGATTGGGGCGGAATCAGCCCTCTGAGGGCTCCCCGTTCACGTTCCTTTTAAGGGGAAATTGATTGGGCGCAGAATACGCCCAATCTCTGATACCCGTTAGCTTGAGGTCATCGGTATCGCTTGCTCCAACACTTGGGCGGTGCGCAGCAAATCATGTCTGCTGGCACAACGGTTACCGGCTTGAGCGAGTTTATGAGCCAAAGAGGACAACGCCTCTGGATGTTCGATCAAGACCTCAACCAGCTCCAACGGAGTCATGCCGCGCAGGTTTCGCTTCCACGCAAGCTCAGGGGCTAGTTGTAAAAGGCGTTCGGTCGCATACAGATTTGCGGTCCAGGCTGAAGTATGAAGCGGAGACTGGCCGTCAAAAGTGGTCTTATCCAGCGCGCATGGATGATCGAGTAGGGCGTCGACGCAACTGTTCACGCCGGATTTGATCGCAGAGTGCAGGGCGGTCATGCCCTGCACGTCCTGCATATCAGGGTCGGCACCAGCCTCCAGCATTAACGTGACCATTTCAGTATCCCCAACTTCCGCCATCAGCATGAGCGGGGTTTGCTTCTTGAAATCTGCAATATTCAGCTGTTTCGGTGCCTTCAGAGCCAACATACCAATGGCTTGATGCCAGTGTTTAAGCATGATCTCAAAACGGCTCCATTCGCCTTGCAATTCGTTTGGTGTCATATGTCGAAGTTGGGGAAGTCTGCGCAGAAAATTGCTGTGCCCCTTTATCCAATGCATCAACAGTGAATCACCGGTCACCGACGGAAGTGGCGCGTTGAGTTTGCTGCGATTGCGCTGTATCCAGGCAAGCAGTGCTGTCTGGTCACCGGTCATTAGAAGCTGGATAGACTCTTGCACTTTTTCACGAGCCAGCGGCTCCAACTGCTCAATACCCGGGTAGGGTTTGTACAGCGTATTCCAGAAGTAATCGCCGGCCCAGCGTGCCGTATCTTCGATGCTGGGAATCTCACTACTCTCGACCATCCCACCGGCCAACATCTCTCGATAATATTTTTCGTGGTTCTCCGGTACGAGCCTTTGATTAGCTACTGCTACGGCAAGACAATCCCGTGCCACTTCACCACGCAGTGGCCCACAGTTGCGCTCCAGTCCAGCGTCTAAAGCCTCCCGAAAAAGCTTGCCAGCACCATCAAAGTCATTGCAGGCCAACAGATGCTTGGCCTTATATTGCAAGATTGCGGCCTTCCACAGAACGTAACCATCGCTCGCCTCGGCCTCTTCGAGTAGTGCTTGGACCCGCTTGCTGCTGTCTTTCGGGCGTTGTTGATGGTCGCCGTTCAGGTAAGCATTGAGCTCGAACAGAATTGCCTGGACAGTCTGTTCCGGAGTGATGGCCAGTTCGCGCAGGCGCTGAATGGTGGCCGTTTTAGCGCGGGTACTGAGTTCGGAGTGATTGGCCACTTGGCTGACTACCCAGTAGCGATGCTCACTTTGCAAGGCTCGCCAAGAGGAAGAGTTCTTCATGCGTGCTACCAAATGCAACTCTGCATGCAGTTCGTCTGCAATGGCAGCGGTACGTTCGGCGTTGCGCATGATGATTGGCCGTGCGGATTCCGCATCGAGCCCCAAGTGATCCTCAAGCTCTGCGCCTGCCTGCACTTCGGAGAAGTAGCGCGTAAGCAGGTGCGCCAGTTCCATATTGGCAGTTTCTCGACGTGACGGCAGGATGGAAAGGAATAGCCCATGTCTATCTGTGGCGGGCAGGTGGTCCTCGAACCAAGCATTCTCTGCCGCCTCACCCTTATCGCCGCAGTTGCGCCAAGCGCCGATGGTCATGTTGTAGACAAACTTGTAGCTAGCGAGTAGCTGCAGCAGTTTGTTCTGCTTAGGGTCAGTGCATTGGGAGTCAACGCCAGGGCACAGGAATTTGAGCAAACGCTCATAACCATCCTGCACCATGCGGGCAAAGAGCAGGCGTTGACGGACTGTATGTAGTGACGGGATAGCATAACGATCAGCCAGGCATTCGATGAGAGCAGCCTGTTCATCCTCATCAGCAACACCGTCCAGAATGGCCTCAAGGCGGCCCGGCTGGGTCATCGGAATTTCCAGGCGGAGTTGTTCTGCTGTCAGTTGTTTACGCGTTACAAATGCCAGCGCGTCGGCGAACTGCTCAGCAGGCGAGCGATTGTTGTCGAGGGTGAACGCTCCCTTGAAGTCCAAGACCGCTTTGTCCGAGAAGTACTTGCGGAAGGTGTCGGGGCGGATGTTGGTATCCTTTCGCCAGTTGTACAGGGATCGCCGTAGGCCATCATGTCCGCCTCTTGTGATCTCACTGCGCTGATCGGCAAGCTCCTCTAAAGGCATTCCCAGTAAGTCCAGTAGCCAATCTACTACCTGAGCTACGGGTAGATAGAGGCTCTGTTTTCCTCCCACATTGCGGGGCTCGGGCAGATACCAGAAGCGCCCGCCAGGCATGCCCGTATCTAATGGTTTGCCCAGATTCCAAAAAGCAGCGCGGCGAGCCAGTCCAGGAATATAGAAATAACCGAGCAGCATCCACAGAATCTGGCGCTCATCGGCGGCAAAGGTCCAGGTATTGAGTTCCAGGTGTTTGTAGGCGTTCCCAAACTCGGTAAGGTTGTCGAGGGCATCGAGGCGAGCCCGAGGATCCATATCGAGAGCATCGAAGATAGCGTATAGGACTTCTTCGCCCATGGCCTTGTGGGTAGCAAGGCTGTCTTGCCCGGTCGCAAACTTGCGTTTTTTGGTGGTCTGATAGCTTGGGCAGCCGAGGCTCTGATGAATTTCCAGTAGGATAGCTTCGGCTAGCGGTAGGGTGCTCATGGCGCCTGTCCTTGGTGTTGTTGAAGGTGCGTTAATCCTTGCAAAGCGCTGCAACCTTAACACTGAAGAATCGCGTACTCCCCCCTGCTCAGGAATCATGAGGAGGGGGTACGCCGTTCTGCATACCGGGTAATCAGGTGCACTGAGATCCTGCGCGGACCCCAACAGACGGAGTCCGCTTCATGCAATCCCCCACCCAGCTTGTCCTGAACTGGCATCTCACCGAGGCTTGCAATTACCGTTGCCAGTACTGCTATGCAGCCTGGAAAGAATCTGCGTGCCCACGAGAGTTGATCCACGATGTAGAGCAAACCACAGCGCTGTTAAGAGAACTGTATCGATTCTTCCACCCGACTAACCACGCCAACCCGCTGGCTAGGCGAATGTCCTGGAGCTCCGTTCGTCTCAATCTGGCTGGCGGAGAGCCTTTGCTACATGCCAGGAAGCTCCCGGCCATTGTTAGTCAGGCCCGGGCGCTTGGCTTTGAAGTCTCCATGATCAGCAATGGAGCAAGTCTGACCCGGGAGCTACTGGATCGTTTGGCACCTCAGTTAATCTGGCTCGGGATCAGCATCGATTCGAGTAGCTCTGAGACCAACCGTACAATCGGCCGAGTCGACCGTCGTGGCAAGCTTCTCAACCTGAGCGATCTGGCCAGTGCCCTCGACAGTGCTCGTCAGTTAAATCCTGGTTTTAGGCTCAAACTCAATACTGTGGTCAACCAGGCCAACCATGCGGAAGACATGAGCGGTCTTTTAGGCCGTTTTGCTCCGCATAAGTGGAAAGTCCTGCGCATGCTGCCCGTGGTCAATCAGCATTTGTCCATCAGCGAAGAGCAGTTCGCCGCCTTTGTCCTACGTCATCGCGCCTTCGCGAATATCTTATGTCCGGAAGACAACCAAGATATGGCCGAATCCTATCTGATGGTTGATCCACATGGGCGCTTCTTCCAGAACAGCCCGCTGATTGCGGAGAACGGTTACGACTACAGTAGGCCGATCCTGGAGGTAGGTGCGGATGCAGCCTTTTCTCAAATGGCCTTCGACATTGAGCGCTTCCTCGCACGCTACACTCTGCCGGCAGGAGAGGGCGCATGAAGTACTGTTCGAACAAAGAAATCGATGCGCTCATCCGTCAACTGGTTCGTCAAGGATGGCGCTTTCATCGTGGAGGTAAGCATGGACGGCTTACTCATCCAGGTGGCCGACCGACAGTGACCGTAGCCAAGTCCCCTAGCGACTTCCGGAGTTTGGAAAATTTCCGCCGCGACTTACGCAAAGCTACTGGTTGATGCTGGAGGCCAGCGGTCTGCTGGTTCACAATCTGATCGCTTGTTCATCGCGGTATTTCTATTTTGGAACTGAAGACGCGCACGTCCGCCAAGTGAACTAGACCCGAGGCAGATAAACCGGTCTGTAATTGTCGTGCTGGCAGCAGTCGTGAGGCTATTGGCTCAACTGGGATCAATCAAAAGGAGCAGGGATGGGAGTTTTTACTCCGGCTGGAGAAACGCGTGTAGCTGTTTTGGTGGATTGCGACAACGTATCGCCCGATATTCTGGAGCACGCCTTGCGTGTGGTCGCTCAGTTCGGCCGTGTCGTCCTGAGAAGGGGATATGGCAATCACGGCACCTTGGCCAACAAATGGCAGGAGGCGCTCGTTCGACTGGCCTTCACACCATGCCTGCAGTACCAGTATGCGGCCGGTAAGAATACGTCCGACATCGCCTTGGCTCTAGATGCAATGGAAGCGCTCTTCGATCACCGTGCGGATACATTCTGCCTGGTAACCAGCGATTCCGATTTCGCCTACCTGTGTCGCAAGCTCAGAGAGCGTGGCGCTACGGTCTGCATCGTCGGTGAACCCAAGACCCCCGACGCACTGCGCAACGCCAGCGACCAGTTCTTTGAATGGCGCCGAGAGGAACACCTCCAAGAGTCTGTTGCAGAGCATGCCGAGAAGCCTGCGGCCAAGGCTGAGTCGAGCTGCAAGCAGGAAACCACTAAGCCTGAACCCAGTAAGCCTGTCGTCAAACGACGACCAAGGTTCGTGGTGGATGCCGTGTCTCTGCTTGCAGGCGGAACCAGCGAAGGCAAGGTCACCCTGAGCGCTCTAGGGCAGTATCTCAAACGTACCGATCCGGCATTTTCGCCAAACGCGTATGGCCACTCTGGTTTGCTCGACATGATCAGAACCTACGACCTGCTGCACCTGATCCAAGAGAACGGCGGTCACTGGACTGTGGGGCTGGCAGCCAAGGAAGAGGAACCGGCTGAACATGCTGCGCACGCCTGAAAGGGCGCAGCAAAAAGGGGGCTCAGCCCCCTTGGTTCATAGCAACCCAAGCTCGGCGAAAGATACGGTGCGTTGGCCGGCCACGATGATGTGATCCAGCGAGCGGACATCGACCAGCGCCAAGGCCTCCTTCAAGCGTTGTGTGAGCACCTTGTCAGCCTGGCTTGGCTCTGGATTTCCGCTTGGATGGTTGTGCGCGAAGATCACTGCCGCAGCATTCAGGCGCAGCGCTTCCTTAACCACCTCGCGCGGGTAAACAGATGCACTGTCGATGGTGCCGCGGAACATCTCGACGTACTGGATCAGGCGATGCTTGGCATCCAGAAACAGCGCTGAAAAAACCTCGTGCTCAAAGCCACCCAGTTTCGCGATCAAGTACTCCTTGACCAGCTCCGAAGACGTAAAGGCTGCACCTCGCTGAACCTTCTGATCGATCACCTTGCGAGCAGCGTCCAGGATCTGTTCTGCAGTGGCAGGCAGATAACGACCTTGCTCGTCGCGAATCATCAGGGAAGCGTCAAAGGCGAGAGAAAGCTGCGACATGATCATGCTCCAGTTGCTCGGGCGGAATTGCCCGGAACCGGTCCAGCACGGCGCAGCGCAGCAGTCAGGGGGCGATAGCCGGCCCCGCCGCAAATGCGCGAAGCGCGTGCAGCCCTTGACGGCGAGAACGCCGTGATAGGGTGAGAGGAAACAGCAAGACCGCCATTCCACCGATCTCCCAGGCGCCACCAGCAAGCGCAGCGCGCAGGCTCTGTCGATACGGTCTAAAACGCCCGGTGGCGTTGTTGGCGAGCAGCAGAAATGCAGCCATGGCCTGCGCCAGCAACGGAAGAGGAACCAGGCTGGTAGCCACTCAAAGCCAGTGCCCCATCAAAACGTTTGGCAGATGGCCGCTACCGAAATATTCTCCGGTCTCTGGGCTAACGAAGTGCAAACAGTCAGTACGCTGACCCTGCACTCCGTTAGCTCAGAACCTTCCTTCCTGGTCTGTTTTAACAGGCCACTTCATTGGCATTTGCCATGGCTCAGGTCAGCCCTGACAACTCGCTCCTGCGAGCGTCAGGGCCTTTCTGTGGCCAAAACAATCACCCGTGGTATAGATCTCGGCCTGCTCACCGCAGCGAATATGCGAGCACATACGCTGGTGGATACGACTCAGGAAACCCACCTCAAAAGCTCGCCTTTCAATAGCGCAGGGCAGCAGATCGCGCTCCGCGATCATCACTGCCCAGAGCCATCCACTGCGGGCGTTATCGAGCCAGGTCTGTGCCAGCTTCACGCCCTGGTCGAACGCCTCTCTGCAATCGGCAGCCCAAGTGATCTCCATGCCTGGATGGCCGTCGTGAGGTGGAAGGTAGGTCATCACACCCTTGCTCATCTGGCACCTCCTCGAACGTCAGAGAGGGCGCGGCGATAGAGCACGACCATCTCATCGAGCAGAGCCAGCGCTGAATATGCAGCGATGCGCACACGCAGATCCGCAGGCTGCAAACCTTCAGGTTCAGCCAGTTGATCGAGCAGATTGCCGAGCATCACACCGCGCAGTTCAGCTGCAGCTTCAGAGGGTAGGGGAGAGCGTTCGGATTCATGCAACGGGCTTCGCTGCAGCGGGAAAGGTACAACGCAGGATTCGAACTCAGCCATGGCGCACCTCCGGATCAGAGGTGGACAGCAAGACCTGAGGCCCAAGGCGGAGCTCTCGGGTAAAAAAGGGGTAGCGCATTTTCCTTATGCTCCTTGGTTCGATTAAGGAGCCACTACCAACCGTTGTCACGCGGATTGGTGGTGGACCGCACGGGGGTGACAACCGGGAACCAAGGGAACCGGCCAGGCAAAAGCCTGCCCCGCACGGCCCACCATAGAAAAGGCATAGCCCAGCACTTGCGTGCCTGCTAATCACCTTTGGTGCTGCCGCGCCCTTGATCCACGAGTTGTCACGCTCGGTCGTGGGACTTACCACGACGGGCGCACTCTAGCCCGAGGGTTTCAGGATGGCAACCTACTGTGGCGTAGTTGATTGAGAGATGGGGCAGTCAATCTCGTTGCGGGTAGGGCTGAGGTCGCCACTTTCAGCCTTACCCTAAACAATGGTTAGGATAATTCGGTGATATCACCTAGCTCAGAAGAGTAGGAGGTGTCCCTTACTCTCCACCAGCATTCGATTTTCTTGGCCCACTCGGAGATCATTTTCCCGCCGGCTCCTCGATGAAGTGCGTCATTGACCTCTTCCGCCCATATCGCGATCTGGCGATGAAGTTGCGGTGATATTGATTGTTCCTGCCAGATGCGGTTCAGATTGAGGGTCGCTCCCAGCTTGAGCGCTAGAATCGAAACTGTGTAGGACGTGATGTTGGCTTGGAATGCCGGGAACATGGGGCGGATGATCTTGTGAGCAGACTTGAACAGGATCGCCTTCGCGATCATCTGTTTATACTGCTCCTGATCCGGTATCACGTTCTCACCAGCACTTTCCCTCTCCATCAGCTCATCCATGAATGCCTGGAAGTTTTTCTGACTGCCGAGGCTGACGATATGGGGCTTCTGATCCCAGGCAAACAGGAATTTGGCTAGGTCGGGCTTGGTAAGTTTGCGGTAAGGGGGAATTGTCGCCTGGAGTTTTTTCTTCTGTGCAGGGGTAGTTGCTTCCTTCTCCAGCATCACCTTGTAGCTGCCAGCTGAGCGCTCGTAGAACCAGCGTCCAACGCCATCGGGGCAGTAAGTACGCATGGACAGTTTTTCCAGCTCGCGATGGAAGGGCTTGTTGGCGGAAAGGTCGGACTGTTTGACAACGTTCTGACTGTTCGCATACCGCGAAATATTGGCAATCAGTTCCTCATCGTCAGCCTGTCCGGAGCGTAGCACGATGATCTTGGCTGGAACCCGCACACTCTTAAGATCGATGTCCGGATGCTTTTTCTTGGCGAAGTAAATGGATGCAGTAGTCTGGCCGCCATTGACTATCTGCATGCCCTGGAGCCAGAGAATGCCTGTCGAGCCATCTGCCGCGGTGTCTAGCTTGGCTTGGTCGGCAACAACGACGATGCCGTTGTTATAGGCCATGAAACGGTCAGGGTGGTCGCGCAGGCTGTCACGGATTCCCTTATTGACTCCCTTGCTGCTAACTCCCAGAAAGGAGCGCACGTTTGCTTCGAGGATCCGCGGGCCATACTTTTCGTAAAGGAACCGCAGGGCCTCGCCGGGCACGGCTGTCAGGGCGTAGTCATACTCATCGTCACCGGATCCAGGAACCCACACACTAGGAAGGGCAGTCCCGCAGATGTCCCTGAAGTTTACTACCAGTTCATCCCGCGGACGCCCCTGCTGCCAGTGGTTGAAGAGGCGTTGAATGTCCATGATCTCTAGGCGGACCTGCTTGCCCTCGACCTCCTGCGGTGCATAGTTTCTCGTTTTGGCTACGGCATCCGTGATGACGAAAATACGGATGCTATCCAGCGTCTTGAAGATGCGCTCGACTTCGGTAACAAGGGCATAGGCATCGTTGGTTTCATCGAGCTTGCCGGATAGCTGGCCTGTTGCGCAGAACTTCAGAAACTGCAGCCCTTCTTTGGCAGCCTTTCCTGCTTCGGAATCTGGAAGCGGCTCTAGCTCATCTACTCCCTTGTACAGACTGACAAAAAGATCGAGACGGTCTGGGTTGCCAGAATCATCAGTAGTGTCGGATACGGAGTAGCCGCTGATTTTTACCTTGTACGTACCTACCTTCGCTTCGTAATGGCAGACAGTTGGTTCAAAGGTGATTCCCTCGTCAGCCATGTGCGTCATCACATGCTCGGTGAATACAGCCTCAGGAGGAATGGGGGCTTCCCCTGGGCCTATATCTTTTTCAACTTCATCGCGGATCGCGGCCTGCGTCTCACGCAGAAAGTCGACGAGCTCCATCAAGCGACTCCTAATTGTTCGAGTACATCATCCAGTGTGTGGTTGTTTGCCGTAACGAGAGAAAGATCCAGCTCATATGCGGCATGGCGAATTGCCGACGAAACGTTGAAGGGGGTTAGCCTGGGAAACTCCCCGTCCACCAGATGCAACCTTGTGTCCGTCAGCAGGAATCGACGTGTATAGACCGCCGCGTGCATGTCCAGATATCCGGCCTTATGGAGAGCCAGCTCGAAAAGACGCATCGCGGCGGGGTCAGCATCAAGGCGCTGCCGAGTTGCATCAACGAGCTCAGTGAGCGTTTTACCCGCCTCCTGAGCGCCGAATCGAAGCCCAGCCAGAAAGAGAGGTGGGCAGTTTGTGTCATCCAGCTGCTCAAGTGAGCCAATTCGAACAGGGAAGCCGTCCGGGATCATTGTCGACTTGATTTCCACGCTGCCAAGGCCGATCTGGAAGTCGTGCAATCCGTCATGCGGACCTTTCCATGCGTCCACTGCCGTGAACTGAAGGATCCCCGCATCCAGCAGAAGATTCAGAAATCGCAGCTCCCCGACCAGCCCCAGCTCCCTCTCTGGGCCCAGGCCTTCTCGTCCCTGACGCATGAACTCCTGCCAGCCCCGTACCCGCCCGAGGAAGCGCTGATAAAGCGTTTCTTCGTGAGAATCGCTGAATGACTGGAGCAGGTGCACGATATCGGAGGCTACCTTGGCAAACAGTTCAAGACTGCCAGCGGGCTGGCGAACAATGGCGAGCCAATTGTGGTTGCCACCGGTTTCGCCAAGCGTGGCTCGCTCCATACGGAAGCCCTGCCCTTGGGGAAGCTGAGTCGCCGGTGCGATCTTTGTAGTCGCGAATCCGACCAGAACCGCTTCCTCGTTACCTGGTGAGTGTCGGGCGGCCTTGATTCGGCAGGAGCCCGTCTGCTGCACCAGATCTATTGAGCGCCAGCCGGGAGTGGCGGCGTTGCCGGGCAGTGCTTTCCAGACTCCCAGAATTTCGAGGTCACTCACTTGAGCCATACTGCTGCTCCCAATGCACATTGGTGACTAGATATGGCACGGATTTGCCGGCATTGCTGAAAGGGAAGCTGATGGCAAATGCCACGACAGGTGAAGTTACACCGGTGACTTTTGAGGCCTCCGGATCCAGTAGTGAAATGATCAGGAGCCCTTTATCCGGTCGAGGTTCTATCCCATCTGCGCCTAGGCCTTTTATATGCCTGATTGCAGGGCCATTGGGGGTCTCGGGGGGCTCTTTGCGTCTGGATCGTCCCGGATCCTTCACCCAGGCCCGTTTGGTTAACTCAAGTGCTGAGTTCCATCCGGCCTCATCAAGATCCATGGCCTCGTCTTGGGGGGATAGCAGTCTGCCGATGGAGTATTTGCCTTCTCCTTCGGTTGCCTTGTTCTGTCGCTGCATCATTCTGACTGGGATGCCGACGATATCTAGTGTCTTCTCTGTCCCACCGCCAATAACAGCCACCGTCCAAGATGTAAGTTCCCCGGAAAAACTCATTTCTTCAATGAAGTCTGCCAGAAGATCACTCTTTACCTTTCTGGAGTCGGGATGGGTCTGATAACCACGCAGGAAGCGCGTAACCGATTGTGCTGTTGCGTCGGGCCACTGAATCCCGCTCCAGCTATCCTTCTTGCCATTGCGCTGCTGCGGGGGGATTGAGGAGGGACTTCCAAGCTCATCGGCAAGGGCCATGAGGGCTGACAGGTTCTTTTCCAGAATATCCTTGTCGGTGTAAAAGCTTACAGTCTCGACTACATCGCCACTAAAAGAGAGATACAGGGTTTTGGCCGTGCGCATCTTCAGCGGCGATGTGACCATAAGAACCGGGTGAGAGCGCACCTTGAGGCCATATTCTCTGGGCGTCAGCCTGCTTTCCATCATGAAGTCGAACTCGGCCCGCAACTCCTCAGCGGCGTCGGCAATATGTTCGAACCACTCGACCAAGTCATTGGTCGTGTACAGGCGGCACAAATCGAGGTAGCCGGGCCGGTAGCCAAACCAGCGCCCCATCTGCATCAGGGTGTCGTACATCTTGGATGCGCGCAGGAAGTAGCTGGTGCAAAGTCCTTCGAGGGTTAGCCCCCGGGCAAGCTTGTCGCCGCCGATGGCGATGACTTTCAGCCCGGTTGCACTGTCGGCATAGTCAAGAGCATCCGTAGCCTTGCCGTTGATCATGCGCACATCGATTTCATCAAGCACATCCAGCAGTACAGCCTCGATGTCCTGCCAAGAGGTAACAGGGTGGCGGGACTCTTCTTCAATCTGGGCTTCGATCTCGAGGCTGGTGCTGACAAAGTCTCTTTCCCAGAGGCTCCTCAATTCGGCCAATGCGCTCAGATGGTCCGTGCGTCTCCGGAATCGCTGCTTCAGGCCGTGAACATAGCCCAGAACCTGGCGGTGAACATGCTGCTGAACCTGGTTGAATCTGGTTACGTGGATCAGCATTGAGCTGTGCTGGGAGCCCTGTCCACGGAGGCCTCTGATCGCACATGAAAGAATGAATGCGTGTATGGCCTCGGTCAGCGAGGCAGGCATTGTGTCCTGGCCTTCGAGAAGTGGGACATGACTGCTTTTGTGGCTAACCGGCATCCAGCCACTCTTGCCGTCTTGGGAGCATTGATCCTTAACTATTCGGACCAGATTCAGTGCACCTGTGCGCCCGCTCTCCCCGGCGAGCCCGAATACCCTCGAGGGCCCCACATAGCTGGACGGCGCCGAGAGATTGGTGATGAAGGCGGAGGGGAATAGATCCGGCCCCTCATTGGCTGTTTCACCATGTTCGTGAATATAGATATTGGCGAAAGGGGTAGCGGTATAACCGACATACGCCTTTCTTGAGAACGCGTGGAGAATCTGGCGGATCAGGCTGTTGATGGCCGTCGGTTCGTGATCCAGATCGGGGTTGCCGTCTTCGTCGACAACCTTCTCGCCAGTGTCGACAGAGGCGTGGTCGGCCTCGTCATCGATTATCAGCAACGGCAGATGTGTAACGAGCGGGCGACCGCTTTCCGGATCCTTGGTTTCGGCTACATGGGACTGGATCCAGTTGAGCAGCCGTGTCAGAACCGTCTTGTTCTTCTTGACGACAAACAGCCACGGGCGCTGCTCCGGAGAGACGCCCAGATTCTTGGCAAACTTGGTGTTGAAGTCGCCGGTTTCCGTTCTGTTGGTCACATACTGGGGGCGGAGTGCTGGCGAGGGATCGATTTTGCCGACTCCAATGAGCTTGTTTCCATTGCTTTCGATGGCGCTTGTTTCGTAGCCCAGAAACCCTTCATCCAGACGCATCTGGGTCTGTGCTCGCAGGTTGTTGTGCAGCCCCGCGAGCACGATGATGATCTTGTAGCCGGCATCCGCTGCCTTGCAGATCAGGCCCGTGTAGTTGCCGGTCTTGCCTGATTGTACGTGGCCAACCACCATCCCTCGTCGATCCCAGGCTCCATCTCGCTTCGGGTCTTCAAGCATCGATAGAACGTTGTCTGTGGTCTTGTCCAGAGATTCCATGGCACTGAGGGGCAGTTTCAGCTCCTGCCACTCGCGGTAGCGTTGCCAGTATCGCCAGTCCTTCTTTCGCTCGCTTGTGAGCCATGGCTCATGGCCGTTCAGGTCTACCAATGAAGAGTCATCACCTACCCAGACGCTGAAGCGTCTGATCAGCTCCTCAGTAACGGACTCCCTGTCCAGGCCCTCGCCCTTACCCGGCATTATCTTCAGCACCATGTCGATCTTGTGCGAAATGAGCTGAGGGGTGATAGCCGACTTGTCTTTTTCATCAGTCAGCATTTCCTGAACGAACTTGACCACACTCCATTTGTTTTCATCAGACATGAGGCGTCACTCCTTAAAGACTGTCTGGCAAAGCGCTAATGAGGGCTGGGTACGCGTGGAACGGCTCCATGTTCTTCAGCTGCTCCTTTGCGGCGGCGGCGGAATAGCCTTTTCTTTCGATCATGCTGCGATACATCACCATCATGATCTCGCTGACCTCTTGCGGCGGTGTCCTGTCGAATCCGGTGCAGGGGGTGTCCTTGTTCTCGGCCGTATCTATCCAGATTCGCTGAACCGGAACCGTCTCCTCGATCACGCGAAGCATTGCCTTGAGCTGGGGAAGAAGGCAGCCTGCATCATCCAGCACCGTTCTAATTGCCGGATGCTCTGTGTCGATCCGGTATCGCATGCCGCCCGAAAGTCTTTCGACCTTCCAAGCTTCGGCAATCTGCCGATTACCCAGCATGGTCGGCTTACCCCGGTGGGCAAAGGCTCTTCTTGCTCGAGCGCGCGTCACTTCGGCAAGCCTCGTTAGCCAGTCCCGCAGATACACAGGCGGCCGTGCAGTTGACTTCCTGATGTCGATCTTCCAGTCGGCGTCTGCAGAATTGGGGATGTCGAGTCGAATCCGGGCAAGGCGATGAGCTTCATCCTTAGTCCATGAACGGCCTGTGCCAAGTCCTAGCCAGCTGCCTGCCACCAGCAGTCTTTCATTTCGATAGACGTAGAAGCCCTGCTGTGCGGTCCAGCCTTCCGGGCCGGCCAGGCGCTCGAGGTCTGTGGGGGAGAGCATGTCCTTGTGCGGCAGAACGTGGCATTCGGCCTCGATATCCTTGCGACCTGGGTGTTTGAATACTGGAGGGTTATATGGCTTTCCGGGGTGATCCGTCATGAAAGGATCCCAGGGTTTGATTGGCTGGCCATTCAACAGAATTCGCAGTCGAGGCCTGGTGCCTTCCAGGTATCTGTGAAACACCATTCCCAAGTGCTGTTCGACCTTGTCGACCAGATTGAGAAAGTCCTGCACGGTAGTTCCTGGTGGGACGATACGATCCAGCTCTTCCCAGAGAACCAGGGTGCCCGTTGCGCCGACGAGTCGCTCCAGAAACTGTTCAGAGCCGGGATGGGGCCCCTCCAGTAGGTGCCAGCCATCGTCGGTGCTACCTGCCAGGAAGTCGAGATCCCAGCGGAGAGTCTGCAGACCATCAGCACCACGTGTGGCAACGGTCATTCTTCGGCACTGGGAGAAGGAAGCTGTCTTGAGTCCTAGGCCGAAGCGGCCCAGATCATTTGCCGACCTTTCCTCAAGAGGGTTCCTGTCACCCAGGCGCATGGCCCGGTCCAGTCCGTCTGCAGTCATCCCCGAACCGTTGTCCAGGCAAAGCACACGGCTTTCCTGCTCAGCCCATATGAATTCGATGCGCACTTCGTTCGCGCCGGCAGCAATGCTGTTGTCGATGATGTCTGCCAGAGCTGTCTGGGTGTTGTATCCCAGCCCACGCAGTGCTTCGACCATGGCGCTGGCCTTGGGAGGAGCACTGCGGCTTTTGAAGGAGGATTGCATGGTGGACTCCCTGTCTGCACAACTCTGCTATCGAGCTGCCTTTCCGATGTTGATGATACGGGCGACCACGCTGGCGATTTGATTCGCCAGAAGTGGGGGAACCGCGTTGCCAACCTGGTGGAACTGTTGGGTTCGGTTCCCCAGAAAGAAATAGTTGTCCGGGAAAGTCTGTAGCCGGGCTGCTTCACGAACGGTCAGGCTGCGGCACTGCCTTGGGTCGTAGTGAATGAAATAGTGACCGTCCTTTGCAATGTGGCTGGTGATCGTCGTGGACGGAATCCCCCTGCGCTGAACACGGAAACGATCGCTGAACTTGCCGGTTTTCCAGTTCTTGTGATCCGGCTCCAGCCCCGGGAGATTGAAGTCGTGGTGGCCTTTGGGAGAGTCTTCATAAAGCTCGGCATACTCAGCCGCGTAGACGTATCTGCGCAGGTCGGACTCCATGTGTCCGCGAGCCTCGTGGTTTAGCCAGTATCTGAGGCGATCATCAAGGAGCCAGCCATCCAGATGTGTGCCTGTCTGCCCATCCCATTCGCTCCTGCGGTGAACGCGGAGTGCACCATTGCTCATTCCCTCGCCCGAGAAGGTGCTCGCAAGTATTTCTAGGCGCTTTGCGAGTGTGAGTCTGCGGGGGACATCAGTCAGCTTACTGCACTCGTGGCTCAGCATTTCCAGGTTCCGGCGAATTACCTCTGCCCATGCCTCTGGAGAGTCCTTCATTCGTGTGACCGTGCTTCGCAGAGGCGGGAGGCGGCCAATTACTTGGTCGATTGAGGGCCCTGCCGAGGGGACAAGTTTGTGGTCGCCCAAAGCGCCGAAATATTCCTCCGAAACCCCGAGGAGAATAACCCGGTGTCTTGCCTGCGGGATCCCGTAGTTCTCTGCCCGAATGATGTAGTTTGACGGATCGATGCTATCCGGAGACGCACCATCCTCGAAAATGTCGTCTGCCACGAGCGAGCAGATTCTGTACTTGGGGCCGTTGCCGCTTTCCCCGAATGCCGCATCCGGATCTGCAAGATCCTGCAAAATCTTCGGGAACATCTGTTCGCCAGCGACACGCGAGGAGAGGATGCCTTTGACGTTTTCCATCACGAAAACGGCGGGGCGCTTCTTCTGGATGATGCGCAGGTACTCTCGGTACAGGAAATGGCGATGATCGTCCTCTGCCCTGTAGTTATGCTTGCCGCGATTTCTGGCTCGGCCAACGATTGAGTATGCCTGGCAGGGTGGACCACCTATCAGAACCCATGGTTTGGTCTCGTCCAAGCGTGACTTGAGAATGCGGTCGAGGCGTTCGTTGCCCTCTGCGGTACCCAGTTCGAGCTGCTGCGCCTCTAGTTCGGCGTGCCTCCAAGCATCCCGAGTTCTCCTGGTATATGGCGGGGCTGCATCAGCGGTTTCGCAGAAACTGTAATATTCCTCTAGATCTTCAGGCTGGTTGCGCTTGAGAAGCCTGTAAAAGGCCCTCAGTTGAAGAGTGGAGTGCGCAGACTTTTCCATTTCGGCTGAGACTTTGATTTCAAACGCCTCGCCTTGGTTGTCTGCATAGGATGAAAACCCTTCTCCCAGGCCACCAGGGCCTGCAAAGAGATCAACGACCTGAATGGGGTGGGTACGACTCATGAAACCACGCTGTCTAGAATTGGTTCGTAATGGACATCGTTGAGCCAGCCCTGAGATCCAGAATGATGTCTGGAATCCGGGGCAAGGACACGAAACCCGAAATGCTTGTGCGCAGGTTTTTGTATGCCCACGGCTATCGTTACCGGCTGCATCGCAAGGATCTGCCGGGAAAACCAGACATTGTACTGTCTCGGTTGAGAGTCTGTATCTTCGTACATGGATGCTTCTGGCATCGCCATTCTGGCTGCCGATTCGCTGTGCTTCCCAAGACTCGTACAGAGTTCTGGGAAGCCAAACTCTTGGGGAATGTGGCAAGGGACGAACAAGCGATTAAGTCTCTGAATGAATCTGGTTGGAGGACGATTGTCGTATGGGAATGCCAGCTTCGCGGATCATCGACTGTTCTGCATGAGCTGCTTGGGGAGCTGCAAAAGATTGCCTCGCGTTCCTGAAGTCACCTAGGCCACCCCTCCTTGTGATTCTCATTGAGAGCAGACAGTACTTGCTCGACCCATGAGTGGCATTCCCATCCACCAGAGTCCGTCTTCTTAAGGTAGTGGCCGAGGGAGCCCAGCAGAAGGCGACGAATTTCCGGCATTGGGTATCCAAGCACCGTTTCCGCATGTACGGCCCTGTCACCCGGATTGTCAGAAAAATATCTCAGAAGATCGAGGGCAGTGTTGCCTAGCTGCAAGGTTCTCTCGAGCAGTGCGCTCTCGTTAAGGAGTGGGGTGTTTATGAAGGTCTCTTGTTCAGTCAGATCTTCAAACCCCGGGATGGGCGCGCCTGACTCTCTTGCGCGGTATGAACCGATGCTTTCCTGCAGGTTGCTAGCGGTAGCCCTGAGTGAGCTGTCGTCCACATCCGGCTTTTCTGAATCATCTAAACACGCGGACCACTCCCAATCCATATCTACTCCGGATAGGTGTGCTGATTCCAGGGGCAGCTCGGCTACAGAGGAAGGGGTGATAACAGCGCTATCTTGAGTCCTTCCCGCTCGCTCCCGGAACAGCGCCTGCATTTGCAAAAGTCGAAACAGCCGGTGAGCGTTGCGATGCTCTCTGAGAAAGTCCACCAGCAGCTCGCGGGCTTGCTGTTCGAATCTCAGCGCCACCAGAGAGGCTACAGCCTTGGTTACACCAAGCGGTAGGCTTCCCCTGAAGCAGTCCCGCAGCAGCTTCTCGCAGGAATCTGTTTGATCAGGAAGCACCGGCGGTAAAAGATTCTGGATGAGAGCGGCCCACTCTGCGGAGCTACATTCCTGGTTGGCAGGCCCATCTAGCTGGATGCAGCCATCGACAACAGGCCAATACTGCTCGCGATACTTGACCGTAGGCATGCCTTCGTTGAGCTGGGCTGAGCGCACGATCCGGTCAATCTCTCGACCGTCGGACATTACTCGAATGATTTCTTCCATTGCCTGATCCGTGCTGCTCAGCTCCATACCTTGGGCCGCCGTAGAGGCCCTATGCCATATGATGCCCTCAAGATGGTTGGCATCCAAGTGTGAAGTCGATCACGAGGCGGCCCGAGCCTTCGCGGGCCTACAAATCAGGCTAGGGCTATCGGGGTAGAACCCAATGGTTTTCACGTTCTACGTAAGAGCGTTCAAGTGTGGCGGTTGAATTTGTCTTTTGATTGGATTGGGCCAACTTTTCACGGTAACTCTCATTGTCTATTACGCTGATTAAGCTAGGGACTTTTGCGGGGAATCGTTGAAAACCGTTGGATAGGATAGAGCAGTGGCTGCAGCGAGCGCTCATAAAATATTCTAATAAAATCAATGCTTTATAAGCTCGACCTCCGGCATGGGGTGCAAGGGGTCGAGTGTTCGAATCACTCCGTCCCGACCATATATTTCAACGACTTAGCCACCTTCGGGTGGCTTTGTCGTTTTTGCATGTGGGGAGTTTTTCGGGACTTCATCCGATTTTCCTCTTCAAGATCGTCAACACCGGCCCGCGGGAGTCAGTTGTTGATACCATGTTCGCAGCCTCAATCAGCTTGTCCAGCTCAGCGCCGGAGTAGTGGCTGGTGATGCTGCCGTTCTTGTGCCCGAGCAGTGACTTCCGATCCTCTTCAGTAACGCCTGCTGCCCGCAGTCGTCGACCGAAGGTGTGCTTTAAGTCGTGAATCCTGATCGAGGCATATCCAGGGTGAGCGGGGCGAAGGTTTTCCTCCTGCCAGAGTTTCGCCGCTCTCACCCGTGCCTTCTTCCATGCCGAGTCGTTCATCCGGTGCATCGCGGTGCCGTTGTATGGGAATACCCATTCCTTGCTGATCCCGCGCTGCCTTTCAATGATCGACTTGGCCACGTTGTTCAGCACCACCTGAGTGTCGCCTTCTACCTGGTGGCCATCAGCGGGTTCGGCGCGTTCGTCACCACCCTGCAAGGCCATTGGGTAAACCCATTCGGCGTGATGCTCAGCGCTGGGTTGGTCGCATATGCCTGGGCCCGTCGCGGTCACGCCTTCAGCTGATCCGCGCCACAGAATAGACGTGCGCCGTTTCGTGGCGCGGGAGTGAGTATGAGCAGACTGATGCCACCGGACGACCTGCTCGATTCACTCTGGCTCACGCTGCACCCGGCCACTGGTGTGTGGGATTGGGTCCAAGGCGAGCACTTGCCTAGACAGGCGATCTAATTTTGAGGTTGTATATTTGCTAAAGGCACCCATCCAGTTGCGCCGTCTGAAGTCCTTGCCGCCCAAAGCCAGCCGTTCAACTGACGCTCGCCTTTCAGTATTTGCCCCTCGACAACATCCAGCTCTCTGTTGGTGAAGTCCTCCAGCATCTTTGCAGAACCATCCACCTGGCGGTCAAGGAGCTGCCCCGGCACAAAGCCGGATTGTTGGCCAGGAACAGTACAGAAATACCAGTCGGGCCAGCCTTCGGGTCCTTCATATCGTTCTCCAACCAAAATCCGATCTCCGGTTTTTAGGGTCATGGGCTCTGGAAATTCGCTGATATGTGAGTGAGTTACCACATAGCTCAATTTGGTCATCTTGGCTTCCTTGGATGGTGTGGGCTCCAACCAATACTGGCAGCACACCACTATTTCAATCCTGCCTTTAGGTCTACTTGAGACAATTTATGACAACGAAGCAACCCGACTGGGAGGTAATCGAACGAGCCTACCGGGCCGGGGCGCTTTCCATCCGTACCATCGTTGACCGCAACGGGGTGAGCGACACCGCGATCCGGAAGAAGGCCAAGGCGTTAGGCTGGGAGCGGGACCTTTCCAAGCAGGTCCGCAAAGAGGTTCGCAACAAGCTGGTTCGCGGCGAGGTTCGCGAAGATCAATGTGCGAACCTTGAGCGGGACGCCGAGATCATCGAGGAGGCGGCAGAAGAGGGCGCGAGGGTTGTTCGCAGTCACCGCCGCGACATTCGCACAGCCGCGAACCTTGAAACCTGCTGATGGATGGCTTGCTCACCAACCCTTTACCAGCTGTCCTCGGCCATGAAGAACCTGCAGGTGCTTGAGCGTACCGCATTCGGCCTGGACGACAAGGAGCAGTCGAAAGACGCCGACGAGCTATCGCAGTTGATGGATGAACTATCGAAGGATGCCTGACCATGAAGCCCGAGCACCTGAAACTGCTCCGGGATCGGTTTTGGCGGCTGAACAACCTGTACTTCATCACGGATAAGCAGGGTAACAAGGTCCGTTTCCGCAGACGCAGGAACAGATCGATTACTTCCAAGGGATGCACACACCTCTTGCTCCCGGCAGCCCGTGTTCACCTTGAAGAGTGCCATCGTATGCAGGTGGCCAGGCAGCTCGTTGAAAAGGATCGACTGCTTTTCCCATGACATTGGGTAGGGCTTGCGGCTCGACTTCTTCTCTTCGAGCTTCCTCAGCATGAGCACACTGTCGAGCCATGGCCGGCGGTCATCGTCTCTCCACTTCCGTGCGCATAGGGTCAGCACCCGAACAGCGCGCTCAATTGCGATATTGATCGTCCGATTGCTTACGGCATTTGCAATGGTCTCATCTGGCAGAACCTTTTCTGTCTGCCGATCCCTGATAAAAGGCTCCAGCGCCTGGTCATCGATGTGCGTCAGCGGCAGGTGGCCCAGGTGCGGTTGAAGCTGCTTCATGCACAAGGCGGTCACGACTCACAACGAGCATCCGGCCAAGCCGTACAAATGGAACAAGCCGGCAGAGGCCATGATCAGCTCGGCACACATGGCAAAGCTGAGGTTGATGAAAAATAAGCTAATGAATTAAGCGCTCAGAACACTAGGTTCCTCACACTCTGCAAGAGCGGCTTTTACATCAAATTAGTTAAACCGTTCGAATCGATAGGGGCGTGGGTCAATCAACGGCGTCCGCTGCGCCACCAGGTCCGCCGCCAGTTGCCCGGCAGCTGGCGAGGTGCCAAATCCATGTCCGGAAAACCCGGTCGCCAAGGTCAACCCCGGCAAGCTCGGCACCGCGCCAATCACTGGGTTCGAATCCGGCGTCACATCAATGGTCCCCGCCCAGGCCGAAGCAATCCGCGCTTGCTCGAACACCGGCCAGGCATTTCTCAGATTGCGCAGCGCCTCATTGTTCAGCGCGGTGTTAGCCGCTGGATCCTGCACCCGCACCCGCTCGAACGGGCTGGCGTCTGTCGCCTTCCAACGCCGGGCCAACGCCAGGTCCTTGAAGAAGTACTTGCCCAGGCTGATCTTCAAAAAGTCACGCTGTGCCCGCAACTGTGGCAAGTAGCGTTTACCCAGCAGCAGATGGTCAAAGGTCAGGAAGGCATCGAGCTTGCCCCGCTGGGTAATGATGAAACCCCCATCCTTGTGTTTGCGGAACGAAAAGTCCGGCGCGCCGACGGCAATATCCGTCGGCCCCTCCATGGCCTCGGTCCGCAACACCGAACAGGTCAGCGGCAAGGTCGGCAGGTCAATCTTCAAGTTGCCAAGAAACTTGCGCGACCACAGCCCGCCCGCCAGCAGCACCTGGTCACAGCGAATCTCTCCCTGTTCGGTCACAACGCCACTGACCCGTCCCGCATGAGTCTGCAACGTGCGCACCGCGCAGTGCTCGATAATCTGCGCGCCCTTGGCCATTGCCGCGCGGGCAATGGCGCTGGCGGCCAGGGTCGGCTCGGCGCGGGCATCGGAGGCGGTGTACAGTCCGCCGGCCCAGGTGCTGCTGCCGCCCGGCACAAGACGGGCGATTTCGCCGTTGCTGAGCAAGCGCGAATCCAGCCCCAGGTGCGCTACGCTCTTCAGCCAGCGCTCGTGCATGTCCATCTGCGCGTCATTGCGCCCGATGAACATGATCCCGGCTTGCCGGTAACCCACGTCGCTGCCGACCCGCTGCGGCATCTCGGCCCACAGCCGATCGGCCGCAAGCGCCAGGGGGATGTCGTCGGCGTGGCGGTTGGTCTTGCGTACCCAGCCGAGGTTGCGCGACGACTGTTCGCCGGCGATGCGGCCCTTTTCCAGCACCACCACCGGAATGTTGCGCTCGGCGAGGGTCAGCGCGGCGGTAAGGCCGATGATGCCGCCGCCGATGATCACGACGGTAGTCGCGTCCGGGTGGCGGGGGCAGGTGAAGACGGGATCGATGGCGGGGGACATGGCGTTACTCGGCGGAGAGAAGGGTGGGTGGCGGTTATTGGCCGAGGCGGATCAGCCTGACGTCGGCGCGTGAGGCGCCGCGGTAGGCGGTGACCTCCAACTCGACCTTGTAAACAGTCGAACCCAGCGGTGGACAGGTGACGGTGGTGGCGGGGTCGATGCCGCGGAACTTGGCGCCAATTACTTCCATCACGGCCGGCACGTCTTCTGGTTGCTGGATGAACACCCGGGAGCTGATGACGTCAGCCAGGCTTGCATCGACAGCGGCGAGGGCGGTTTCGATGTTGGCGAACACCTGGTGGGTCTGTTCGATGACGTCGTCGGCGATCAACTGCGTCTGCGGGTTGCGCCCGGCGGTGTTGGAGACGTGGATCCAGTTGTCTACCGCCACCAGGCGGGAGTAGCTGGCCATGTCTTCGAACTTGGAGCCGGTCTTGAGTTTGGTGATTTGGGTCATGGAAATAGCCTTGGCGGTAGGTAAGTGGAGATCAGTTGAGAACGGGCTGTTCCCAGAGGTTGAGCTTGACGCCGATGCCTTGCGCGATAGCGTTGCGGTACACCACGGTGCCCCAGGCGACGTCCTCCACCGGCATGCCGCCGACGGACATTAGGATGATTTCTTCGTCGTTCAGGCGTCCCGGTGCTTCACCGGCGATGATCTTGCCGATGTCCTCGACCTGCTCGGCCTGCAGGGTGCCTTCGGCGATCATGTCCATGAAGCGCACGCCCACCAGCGGCACGTGGTTGTGGGCCGGCTTGGGCAGCTCTTCGAACCAGGCTTCGTAGAGGCCGGTGTTGTCAACCACCTTGCGCACGTCGGCCTGTTCCATGCCCGCGTCGATGCTGCACGGGGCGGGCATGGCGAGGAAGGCGCCGGGCTTGACCCATTCGCGCTTCACCAGCGGATACAGCGACGGGTCGCCGACTTCGCCGGAGCTGCAGTAGCTGACCAGGTCGGACCCACGGACCACCTCTTCCAGGGTCTGCACCACCTGCACATTGGTGATTTGCGGGAAGGTGGCGTTCAACCAGTTGACGAAGGCGTCTAGGTTCTTCTGGCCGCGGCCCTTGATCTTGATGGTGTCGACCTGCGGGCACACGGCCATGAAAGCCGCGACGGTGGTCTTGCCCATCACGCCCGGGCCGGCCAGGCCGATGATCTTGGCATCCTTGCGCGCCAGGTGGCGGGCGCCGACTCCGGGGATCGCACCAGTGCGGTAGGCCGACAGCAGGTTGGCCGACATGTGCGCCAGCGGCGCGCCGGTGTCGGCGTCGTTGAGGGTGAGCATCAGGATCGAGCGCGGCAGGCCTTTTTCTCGGTTGGCGATATTCGAGCCGTACCACTTGGCGCCTGCCGTCTGGAAGCTGCCACCCAGGTACGCCGGCATGGCCATCATGCGCCGGTCGGCGGTGGGCTTGGGCATGCTCGGGAACGGCGAGTGCTCGGGGAAGGTGATCATCGCGCCGTGCGAGTCACTGTTCGGACCGGCCATGCGGTAGTCGCCGTGGTAGAGCAAACCGAACATTTCTTCCATGGTGTCGACGCAGGCGGGCATGTCCGTCACGCCTGCGCGGATCATGTCCTGTTCGGAGAGGTAGATGAAATCGATGCGGGTGTCGAAGGTCATAGCGGGTCTCACTGCACGGACGGTACCTGGGGGGCCGCCGTATTTGGGTTTTATTGTTGTGTTACCCGGCTGGACCGGGCGGACAGGTGATCTCAAGGTTATGGGCAGTTTCGCTAACGACTGGTAGGTCGTCTTGTTTGTGTCTGCCAGAGCAATTGACCCCCTGTGCCAGCTCAGTCGGTTCGTCTTCAATTCAGGTCGTCAGGTGGGGGCGCGCGGCCGTTCGGTACGTATCCATTCGCTTAGGTGGTACACCACGCCAAGCAAGATAATTCCGCTGCAAATCAAGTAGCCCAAGACGTGATTGTTCATTGCACTTCCTCAATGCCCAGCCAATGAATAGCTTGCTGGCACGTCTCGTAGGCTCAAGGTGGTCAACACACAGACCAGCAGTGTGCTCACTGCTAGAAGTGTGGTCCATGCAACCGGGCCGTGATGCAGCACTACCGCAGCCAATGGAGAGGCGCTGGACGACACCGATAGCTGGATGGCGCCGAGCAAGGCGGCGGTCGAGCCCAGGGATTTTTCCTGCGATGACATTGCCAGCGACATCAGCGTCGGTTCTGCTATGCCTAATCCGAACAGAGCTAACGCCATGCCATCGGCTACACCGGGCAATCCCAGGCCTACCATTGCACCAACCAAGGTCAGCAGGGCGCCAGCAACCATGCAACGCACGCCCTAGCGTACTGAGCTTGTTCAAGCCAAGGCGGCCGATCAGTCGGCTGTCAAACATAGCGTCCAGCATCACTGACACGCCGGTGGCACCGAAAAGCAGGCCGAGGACTTGTGCGGTCATGCCAAAGTGCTCTGTACACCAGCGTTACGTCGCTTATGTAGGCGAGCAGGAAGAAAAACACGGCAGCCATCGCCAAGGCTGGGCGTAGGAGAAGTCGGTCAGCGAGGATGGTCAGGTAGGTTCGGCAAGCGCTGCTAAGGCTTAATGTTTCACGCTGGTGGTGTGGCAGGGGCTCCGGCAGGTTTAACAGACTGTTGATCCATACCATTAGTCCCATGCCGGCCAGTATGAGCATCACAGCCCGCCAGCCGAAATACGCGTCGATCATGCCGCCCAAAGCCGGCGCGAGGATCGGAGCTACACATTCAATGGTCATCAGGCGTGGAACTCGATCTGGAGAAGTTTTTCGATCGGGTCAATCACGACATCCTCATGGCCTGCATCGAACGTCGGGTCAAAGACAAGTGCGCACTCAGGCTTATCCGTCGCTACCTTGAAGCCGGGATCATGTCGGGCGCTGTCGTCAGCCCACGGCAGGAGGGGACGCCGCAAGGCGGCCCGCTTTCGCCGTTGCTGTCGAACATCCTGCTCGAGGAACTCGACCGCGAGCTGGAGCGACGGGGCCATCGCTTCGTACGTTATGCCGATGATGCGAACATCTATGTACGCAGTCCTCGGGCTGGCGAACGGGTGCTGGTCAGTGTCGAGCGCTTCCTGAGTCAACGTTTAAAACTGACGGTGAATCGGAAGAAGAGTCGAGTGGCAAGGGCTTGGAAGTGCGACTATCTGGGTTACGGAATGAGCTGGCATCAGCAGCCAAGGCTGCGGGTGGCAACGATGAGCCTAGGCCGCTTACGCGACCGGCTCAGAATGCTGCTGCGTAGTGTACGGGCTCGCAAAGTGGCGACTGTCATCGAGCGAATCAACCCCGTCCTGCGAGGCTGGGCTGGCTACTTCAAGCTCATTCAGAGCAAAGGGCCTCTTGTGGATTTGGACGGCTGGGTCAGGCGCAAACTTCGCTGCGTTATCTGGCGCCAATGGAAGCGGCCCTCCATGAGGGCGCGCACCTGATGCGTCTTGGGCTGGGTCAAGAGCGTGCCTGTAAGTCGGCCTTCAATGGCCGCGGCCCATGGTGGAACTCTGGAGCGCCACATATGAATCAGGCGCTGCCGAAGAAGCTCTGGGATTGACTCGGGCTTGTCTCGATACTGGATATGATCAACCGGCTTAGCCGCATGATCTGAACCGCCGTGTACGGAACCGTACGCACGGTGGTATGAGAGGACGGCGGGTGTGAGCCCGCCTCCTACTCGATCAGAACGGCACCGCCACGGTCAGTTGGCTGTACACATTGGTACCATTGCCGCCAACCTGGTTACCACCGTTATCCTGATCCTTGCGCGGTTTGTACAGACCTACCAGAGGGCTGATGATCAGGTGCTCGTTGACGGCCCACTCCAAGTACAGGTCGAGTTCGCGGGCATCGAGGTTCAAGCTGTCGCGGGTACGCAGCGTATCAAAATCAAAGTAGAGGGCTCCGACTGTGAGGTTTTCCAAGGGGTTGGCTTTCAGGCCAATATGATGAATGCCAGTGTTGCTGTTGAACGGACCGGCATAGTTGGCAGCAACTTCCCCTTGGAACCAGGTGCCGTAACCACTGGACAAGCCGCTGAATAGAGGATCCCATTCGGCAGAGTAGCGGGTGTAGCGGTAGGTCAACTGCGGAGCCCAAGGCAAGTCTGTAAAGGTGTAACCCGCCTGCAGGTACCAAGCATTTTCTGGTCCGCCGTGTTTATCCTGCCAAGCATATTCAAAGGCGAAGCTAGCGTTTTCGACGCCAGCGCTACCTTCGCCACGCACGCTGTATACATCCATGCCTTCGCGAGCCTTCTGGAAATCGCTGGCCCACTGGTCGGTGACATCGATGCCGTGAATCCAGTTCAGGCCCAGGGTGCCCAGAGCGTGGGTGTAGTCCAGCGTACCGGCAGCAAGTTCGGTTTCGGCCTGGGCACGGTTGTCGGATTTGAGCCACAACAGGCTGCCGTGCAAACCGTCTTGGCCGCCCAGGCGCAGTATTGCAGTGCGGTCGAAAGCATGGCGCGCTGCCAGGTAGTAGGCGCCCCCCCGATCCAGAGCACCGTCGGCTACACCGTTGCCCAGGTTCGGCCCGTCGTCGTTGATCAGGAAGCCACTGCCCAGGCGGATCACCTGGCGGCCGGCGGAAACATCTACACCATCCTTACCCAGTAGTGGCACCAGGTCGCCCGAGCGCCAGCCCAAATAGGCGTCCTCGATCTTGGTGGTGCGTTCTGAGCCGTCAGTGTAGCCGGCGGCATCACCGTCACCCCACGTCGCGGAACTTACCCAGTTCAATGCTCCATACAAGGTGCCATTGCCAGCGAGGCCCTGGTCGCCACTGAGCCCATACTTGATGAAGCCCTCCCGCCAGGTTGAGCCTCCTGACGTGCCATCATAGTTCTTGCGGCTGTTGAACATACCCCAGACCGCGAGCATGTCAGCATTCAAATGGCTGTCCTCGTCGGCGTACAGTTCGTAAGCCGGCGCGACCTGGCTGGTGAGCAAGGCCGCTAGGGCCAGGCTCGACAGCGTTTGCGGTTTGACCATTGCACTTCCCTCGTTGTCAGTCGCCTTTGACAAGACGCTTTCTTGTACGTGGGCACCCGAATTGGCGGGCGCCGTCGCGGTTGGCTGCGACGGCTTATTAGTGCGTGAGGTGCAGGTCGAGGTCTTGTTTCTGGCTGCCAAGACGCTTGCACGCCTTGGCCACGCACAGATTTACAGCGTTCGATCAGGCTTGCAGAAGGGCTGCAACATGATGGGCGGCGGCCTTGGCGCAGAGTGTGTCGATGGCCTCGCTGGCACCAGACACGCCTATCGCCCCGATGACCTGTCCGGCATGGAGCAAAGGTTCACCGCCACCGAACAGGGCCATCCCTGGTTGCAGCGGTAAACCATTGCGCACCGCCTCGGAGCAGTGCTCCAAGCGTTGCCCCCAGTCAGCTGTGGCAATGCCGAAACTTGCAGCGGTAAGCGCTTTGCGCAGCGCTATGGCATGTGCAGGAAGTGGTGCACCGTCCATATGCGCAGTGTGGATCGGCAGGCCACCACCATCAACGATTGCCAGGCTGACCCTGACCTGCTGCTGAGTGGCTGTGTCGAGCGCCGCCTGTAGCGCCTGCATGGCCAGGGGGAGGGTGAGGGTGAGTTTTTCGCGTAGCCAATGCGACATGTCATGCCCCCTTAATAGCGGATCATGACCGATTTGAGCTCGGTAAAATCGTCGATGAACGCCGAACCAAACTCACGGCCGATGCCGGAAGCCTTTATGCCACCAAACGGTACAGCTGGGTCGAGGAGGGTGTGCATGTTGACCCACAGTGTGCCAGCTTGGATTTCCGGAATAAGGCGCATGGCCTTGCCCAGGTCGTTGGTCCACAGGCTGGCACTGAGTCCGTACGGCGACGCGTTCATCAATTGAAGCAGTTCTTCTTCCGTGTCATAAGGCAGGAAGGTCGCCACCGGGCCAAAAGTTTCCTGATTGAGCAAGGTATCGCTGGCGGACTTGGCAAGAATCACTGTCGGCTCGACGAAGCATCCTGGGCCATCTCCGATGCGCCCACCGTGGATGATCTGGCTACCCTCTGCGCGAGCCGTGGAGAACAGTTCTGCAAGCTTCAGCTGGTGCGGCTTGTTGGCTACCGGGCCGAACTGCGTGGTTTCGTCTAGCGGGGACCCTACCTTCAACTGGCTCAGGCGTTGGGAGAGGGCTTCGAGCAGTGGGTCGATGCGGGAGCGGTGCACATAGAAACGCTCACCGGCGGCACAAATCTGCCCCGAGTGCAGGAAGCCGGCCTCGATAATGCCGTCGACGGCTTTGTCCGGGCCAACGTCTGGCAGGAACGCCACGGCGTTCTTGCCGCCCAGTTCTAGAGTGGCACGGGTGAGCTTCGCGCCCATGGCAGCTTGGCCGACAGCAATGCCCGTAGGTACGGAGCCGGTGAACGATACCTTGTCGGTGCCCGGGTGCTCGATCAGTGCCTTGCCCACATGGCCAGCGCCAGTCAGCACGTTCAACGCACCCGCCGGTAAGCCTGCTTCAGTGGCAAGCTCGGCGATACGCAAAAGCGTCAGGGGCGTGAACTCGCTGGGCTTGATGATGATGCTGCAGCCGGTGGTCAGCGCCGAGGCCAACTTCCAGATGGCGATCATGGTCGCGAAGTTCCATGGCACGATACCGACGACCACGCCGATTGGCTCGCGCAGGGTGTAGGCGCTGTAGCGCTCACCAGCGAACGAAGGCAGAGATGGGGTGATGGTCTGGCCAGTGATCTTGGTCGCCCAGCCAGCGTAGTAACGTAGGAAGTGTGCGGCCTGCTCGACTTCGAATGCGCGCGAAATGCCGATCAGCTTGCCCGATTGCAGGGTTTCCAACTGGGCCAACTCTTCACGATTGGCTTCAAGCAGGTCGGCGAGCTTGAAGAGTACACCAGCACGTGCTGCTGGGCTGGTATGCGACCAATTGGTGAAACCCTGGCGCGCCGAGTCCACTGCACGGTCGACATCGGCTTCGTCGGCGTCGGCGATTTGAGCGATGGTTTGGCCATTGGCTGGGTTGACTACCGCTAAGCGGTTTGAGGACTCGCCGACGACAGTCTGGCCATGAATGTACAGGCCATGATCACGCGCCAGGAAGGCGGTGACTGCAGGCAGCAGGTTGATATCGCTCATGGTGCGCAAACTCCGGGCAGTGTAGAAGGGAATGCTGGAGCCTAGCGTGTTGTCCCGCTCGACATCTTGTCTGAGCCTGTCACCCGCATGACGCTGAGTGCCAGCGTCTTGGGGGGCGTCCGTTTTGGTACGCCGAGCGACGGCGACTGCCTGCGAGATACGTCGCAAACCCAGAGCTTGCGACGTATCTTTGACTCAGGCCAGTTGCAAGGCCAGTGTGTCCAGCAACTCGCGTTGAAACGCGCACGCCTGCGGATTCGGCTGTTGAGCCTGGATAAATTCCAGCATGGGGTCGATTACTCCTGTGCGAACTCCGCTGAGCGCTTCGAGTGTCGCCAGTCCGCAGAAGGGCACATAAGCTTCGGAATACCCGCCTTCATGCACCAGCACCAAACGTCCGCCACACAAACGGTCGGCAAGGTCGCGCATGCGCTGAGTCATGGCCCGGAAGGACTCGCTGTGCAGCAACATCCGCGCCAGCGGGTCAACGGCATTGGCATCGTACCCACATGCAACGACGATCAGCTCTGGCTCGAAGCGTTCGATGGCAGGGATGATCAGCTTATCCATCGCATGCAGGTAGGCATCATCACCGCTTCCCGGCAGCAGTGGGACATTGAGATTGGTGCCCCATCCATCGCCTTGACCCCGGTCGGTTTCGCCACTGTACCCCGCCGGAAAGCAGCCCTGCTGGTGCAGAGATATGGTCAGTACATCGCCACGTTGCTCGTAGATCGATTGGGTACCGTTGCCATGGTGCACATCCCAATCCAGCACTACCACTCGACCCAGCCCGTATCGGGCTTTTGCAGCTTCGATCGCTACAGGAATATTGGCAAGGAAGCAGAAGCCCATGGCTTGGTCGGCCAGGCAATGATGTCCTGGAGGTCGTGATAGAGAATAGGCATTGCTGGCTTCACCCAGAAGCACGCACTCGACGGCAGCGATGGCCAGACCAGCTGAGAGCTTGGCGATCTCGTAGCTGCCTGGACCGATGGGCGCATGAGGTCCCAGGGTGCCTCCGCCCGCATCGCTCAGTGCCTTGAACTGCTCGAGATACCGTTCCGTATGTACTCGCAGCAGGTCTTCCTCGCTAGCGGGCGCTGCGCTTCTAACGTCCAGTTGACGAGTCAGCCCGCTGACATCCATGAGATTCTTCAGACGGCGCTTGGTCTCGGGAGACTCGGCATGCCCTGCAGCAGCAGGTGGCTGCACCCAGCCCCCGACCGGGATGGTAAGTGCGTGTAGTCCAGCACTATGCCAGAGGCTCAATTCGTCGAAAAAGAATGCAGTCTTTTGAGTCATAAGATCTCCATTGAGCATTAAAGTGGGGTAGGGGTGCGGCAGGCCATGGCGAGCAGCAGGGATATCAACGTCAGGAAGGCGGCCCCAAGCAGGGTGGACTGATATCCCCCACTGTTTTGTATAAGGTGCCCAGCGACCGCCGGCCCGGTCGCCAGGCCGGCGCCGATCACCAGGTTGGAGAGATTCATCAGGCGGCCCGAAGGATCGAGTTCAGCTATGCTGGCGAGGACCATCGGAAGGACGAAGGTCCAGGTGAATTTGAAGGTCAGCGCGGCGAGCGCGAACCGTTGCGGCTCAGGCTGACCTTGCAGGAGCAACACGGCAAGGATCATCAGGCCATATCCCCCCAGTAAGGAGAGCGTCCGCGGCAGTCGGTCACCAACCCACGACGCCAAGCCTGCCCCTAGAATTCCCATTACAGTGGCTATGGCCAGAATCCGGCCGCTATCGTAGGCACTGATCGAGGCAGACTCGGCCAGTGAGCCTATGAACGTCCAGACACCGCTCAGGCTCAGATAGAAGGTGAAGATGGCTGCCATCCCAAGCAGTGCCTTGCCAGTACGAAGCTGTCGAATATTGCCAAGGGCACTTTGCAACAGGTGTCCGGGGAATGCGCATGTCATTGGCAGAAGCAAGAGCATCAGCGCTGCCAGAATCAGATAGCACGCCCCCAGTCCGTACACGGTGAACAAGCCTGGCAGGACCTGCAGGCCAATGGCGCCCAGCACCAGTTGCCCCAGCACCCACAGCGCATAGATCCGGCTGGAGTTGGGCAGTGATGCTGCGCAGCTCATGCAGAGGATCATTAGTGAGCCGCCCCCTAGAGCTGTCATGCCCCGCAGGATGATCAATGGCGCGTAGCGCTCGGCTTGAGCGGATAGCAGGTTGCCGATGATAAATAGCAAGGCCGAAACCAAGGCAGCGTGGCGCAGATTGACACGTTTGAGCCAAAAGGCTGCAGGGATCGTCGCAAGGCTCATGGCACCAAGCTCGACCATGAACAAGTTGCCGATCTGCGAGGGCGTCAATCCCCATTGACTGGCTAGCTGAGCTGCCAAGATCGGCGCAGTCATCAGGACGGATGGCACAACGGCGGCAAACAGGACAATAGCACTCAAAAGCCTCCATCGCGGGACTATGCGCAAAGGAGAGGTAGCTGGTGTTTCCATCGGCTGGGTCATTGACGGAGCTCCGAAAGGGTCAGAAGACATGGACAAGGCGTAACAGCGTCTGGCTGCCGTGGTAGCTGTTATCGCTGTCCACATCCTGGGTGAAAGCGACCAGCGCCTGATTCTGCCGATCAAGCCAATGCCCAACCTCAAGCCCCACCTGGGTCACGCGCTTATGGGTGTTGTCGATGCGTTGGCCGTTGATACGTAATTCACCACCGTCGGCGTGGATCAGCCGCAGCGCGCCGTAGGTCTTCTGGCTGAAGTCATATGAGGCGAACGCCTGTAGGCGATAGAGAGGGTCTTGTTCGAGATCGCTGCCGAAGTAGTCATCGTTCTTGCCATACACTTGGGCTTCCAGGTTCGCCTCTAGCACCCATCTGTCACCCACGCCTTGGGTATGGTTGAGGATGAAATGTCCCGCCCAGCGATTTGCTCCGGGCGATACGTCAGGGTTGTGGCTGTGGTATTCGCCCACAGGCAAGGTGATGAGGCTGAGGAGGCCGGTGTAAGTTCGGGTGGCCGGCTCATTCACTAGAAACAGCGTGCCACCGACCTGCGGATCGCCGATCCCGCTTTCCTCACTACTCTGCGAGGCGCCTGGCAAGCGAGCGTCAATGTCTACCAGTGGCACGATGAACTGTGGCGTGCACAAAGTTCCGCACACATCGGTGAAGACCAGTTGGCGCCAAGCGAAGGCGTTTACCTGGAGGTTTGCTTTGCCATTGCTATCTGCCGCCCCGTGGTACTCGCTGTTGCGAGTCATTGGCATGTAGAACACGCCTAGCGTGGTGCCAACCGGGGCGCTGAAGAAATCCCTGGCGTTAAGGTCAGCAGCCTTGCACGCCCCGCTTGTCAGACCAGTTATCAGTGTGAGCTGGAGAGCGCCGGCCAGCCAATTCGTATGCTTGTTCATTACGCATTCTCTTGTGATTATTGGATCGAACTTCCCGGCAGATTTCAGGCACGAACGTGCCTGGGCCGCTCAAGACGAGCAGCAAAAAAGGGGGCGGAGGATTAGCGATTGTCAGCCAGAGTTATTGCGCAACAGTTGCCCGATACGGGCCTTGTCCTTGACGCCGAGCTTGCTGTAGATGGAGCGAATATGGTGGCGCACGGTGTTTGGGGCTAGTCCTAGGTCACGGGCGACCTCCTTGTATGTCCTGCCTTCACCGAAGCTTGAGGCGACCTCATGCTCGCGTGGGCTGAGCGTTTCCAGCGGGTTCTGCTGCCGCCCTGCGATCAGGAAAAGGTCACCGGCATTTGAGATGCTTAGGTGTATTCGGTCGATGGCGGTTTCACCAGTCTCAATGGCAATAGGCAGACTAGGTCCGCTCCACTTTGGCCAACCTTGCAGCAGTAGCGCGATGAAGCCAGGTTCGGCGCAATGCAGCGTACCGTGGCGGTCACACACGGCTAGTGCAAGGTTCTGAGGGTTGCTCAGGGTTTCGCGGGCAGCAATCAACGTTCGGATGCGGTTGGCCGCGACAGCTGCGGACAAGTGAGGCATGAGGGTTTCCAGGAGCAGACCGTCCTGCGGACTGAACGATGCAGAGTCCGGGCTGCGATACAATGTCAGATGCTCGGAAAGCCGAGTTATCGGATCGCTCACGATGATGCACATCAGTTGGCCGATGTGGTGCTTGGCTCCGAGCCAGGTCAGGCCAGGTGTAGCGCCCATGTCGATGACCACAGCGTGGCCAGGATGGCTGTGCACACTCTCGATGGTGACGTCGTCGTGGCTGATTGATTGCCAGTCCAGGAGATACTGAACTGGAAGCTTGAAAAGCTGCGTACTGCGTTCCACCGGCACCCCGTTGATCAAAGCGGCCAGCCCCCACCATGCCTTGTCGAACGTAATGAGTTCACTTAGACGTTCAATCATCAGGCTATGGAAGTGCTCAATGCTCTGGCTCTGTGCCAAGCGCTGGATGTCTAGCAGGGTGCTACTGAAAGCACTCAGTGTTTGGGCGAGACGATCGCTCATACGGGGAGTCTCCGGGCGATTTTTTATTATTGCTGGCAGGCACTTCGAATGTGTTCATGTCGAGTGGATTGGTTACCAGTATTTGACCAGGCAGCCGTGGGTGCCATCCTACAGATGCGGGATAAGCGGGTCTCTGGTGAACTGGCCATCTGGCAGGCTGTAACAAGAGTTCAGGCAGGCAAAGGCAAGACTGCGGGGCACGCAGGGCGCACAGTGCAGGTACATGGAGGTAGGTCGGGCCTGCATGTGGAATGGTCCGCTTACCCTCTACCAGCCAACACTGAAGCCAAGGTCTTGATCAAGATGTCATTCAACAATAAGCTCACTGAGCACCTCAACCAAGGCACAGTCGGTTTCCCTACCGCACTCGCCAGCACCGTCGGGCTGATCATGGCCAGCCCCGTAATACTCACTGCGACCATGGGCTTCGGCATCGGTGGCGGCGCGTTTGCCATTGCCATGGTCATCGCCGCGTTGATGATGTTGGCGCAGTCAACCACCTTCGCCGAGGCGGCCTCGATACTGCCGACCACCGGCTCGGTTTACGACTATATCAACTGCGGCATGGGCCGCTTCTTTGCCATTACCGGCACGCTTTCAGCCTACTTGATCGTGCATGTGTTCGCTGGCACTGCCGAGACCATCCTGTCTGGGGTGATGGCGTTGGTGAATTTCGAACACCTCAACACGCTCGCTGAGTCCGCAGGCGGTTCTTGGCTGTTGGGAGTCTGTTTTGTGCTGTCGTTTGCGGTACTGAACGCGTTCGGCGTCAGCGCTTTCAGTCGCGCTGAAGTGATCCTCACCTTCGGCATGTGGACGACCCTGATGGTGTTCGGTGTGCTGGGTCTGATCGCCGCCCCTGCGGTGGAGCTGGAGGGCCCGTTTGGCGCCTCTCTGGTAGGCTCTGATGTGATGACCATCCTTTCACTGATCGGCATGGCCATGTTCATGTTTGTCGGCTGCGAGTTCGTGACGCCGCTTGCGCCCGAACTGCGTCGCTCGGCCTGGGTATTGCCACGCGCCATGGCGTTGGGCCTGTTTGGTGTGGCCAGTTGCATGTTCATCTACGGCGCGGCAATGAAGCGCCAAGTGGAAAACGTCGTACTCGATGCCGCCACCGGCGTACACTTGCTGGACACGCCCATGGCCATTCCGCGCTTTGCCGAGCAGGTGATGGGTGACATCGGCCCAGTTTGGCTGGGTATCGGCTTTTTGTTCGCCGGTGCGGCTACCATCAACACGCTGATGGCCGGGGTGCCGCGCATTCTTTACGGGATGGCGGTAGACGGAGCGTTGCCTAAGGTCTTCACCTACCTGCATCCGCGCTTCAAGACGCCATTGCTGTGCATTCTGGTGGTTGCACTGATCCCGTGCCTACATGCCTGGTACTTGGGTGGCAATCCAGACAATATTCTGCACTTGGTGCTGGCTGCCGTATGCGCTTGGAGCACGGCCTACTTGCTGGTGACCTTGTCGGTGGTGATCCTGCGTATCCGTCGCCCAGATCTGCCGCGGGCCTACCGTTCGCCGCTGTTCCCGTTGCCGCAAATAATTTCAAGTGCGGGCATCATCATCGGCATGCTGTTTATCACACCGCCTGGAATGAACCCGGCGGACGTTTACGTGCCGTTTGCCATCATGCTTGGCGGCACGGCAGCCTACGCGCTGTTCTGGTCTCTGTGTGTGCAGAAGGTCAACCCGTTCAAGCCTGCCCGGGTTGAGGATGTACTGGAAAAAGAATTCGCCGCCGAACCAGGCCACGCTCCGGAGCGTCCGCAACATGATCAGACATTTGCGTGAAAGGCTGCTGGTGCCTCAGGCGCCTTCAGGTTATAGGCCCGGTGTCACCTTGGGGCATTTGCTGCGTAATCTTGGGCCGCTGGAAATACAGCGGACGGAAGCGGGTGTCGCGCAGGTGCGTCTGCGCCCTGGGGAGGGGCAGGTCGAGGTACGTGAGAACGTAGAGGCGCACCTGCTAATGCATGTGGTGACCTGCGAGTTTCGCTTGAGCGTGCCTGCCCTGCAACAGGGCGAAGTACGGTTGGAGCTGCGCCATACCGGGGCATTTCGGCGCACCGGCATAGCTTGCGTGTTCCGGGGCGGCGAGCAGGCTTTCTTTGCCCGAATACGCGATCATTTTGACAGAGATGCGGCCTTGTTGGCGGCGCTGATGCCGCTGGACTTCAAGCGGCTGACTCTGGAGTGCAGCAAGGGCCAATGGCAACTTGCCCTGGAGCATATGGGCGGAAGCGAGGTGGTCAACCGGATGCCGGCGTTTCGTCGCTACATTCAAGTAAGTCCGCAGCAGCGTTCTCATTTGCTCGCCAGCCTGTCTAGCTTCACTGAGATTCTGCAACGCATCTGAAGCGAACTGGCATATCCTTTGCTGAAGTGTACTCGACTAACTGTGACAGTTGTGCGGCCATTGTTAACATGTTATCAATGGCCGCATAACAACAATTCGCGTCGAGGCCACTATGCAGACTCAACAACCCGACCATCAGGGACTTGATCGCTGGACCGCTGCCATGCAGGGCATTTGCGGCCGTTTTGAAACGGAATTGGCTGGTAATCATTCACTCTTCATTGGAGATGTCTCAGCTCATACGCGTGCTGGCTTGCCAGTCGCATCTTTGCGCACGAATGCCGGCGTCATTCGGAGGCTGGGTGATAATGCGGCCCTGGATGATGATCAGCACTGTTTTCTTGTCCTGCAGCGGTCGGGTCGCTCTACGGTCGAGCAGGGCGGTTTGACCATTCACCTGTCGCCCGGTGATCTCATGCTCATGGATTCGGTGGGGCGCTGCGAAATCAAACCAGTTGGCCTGATTGAGCATGTTTCGTTGGCGCTGTCACGCGAGCAGGTGCGTAAACAGGTTCTCGGCAGAGGGAATCTGGTAGGAAAGATCTCATCCAGCAACGCGTGTGGGCGCATGCTTCATGTGTTGATGGATCAGATGTGCAAGGATGAGAATACCGGCGAAGACTGTACCCAGGGCGCTGCGTTAGAAGCAGCATTCACCGCTCTTTTAGAGCCGGGCCTTGAGTTTGGAGAAGGAAACCTTTGCAGCGTAGACGCGCTTAACGGCGGCAATATGCGTAGTTATGTGCAGAAGGTGATTGATAAATCGTTGTCACAGCCCGGATTGACGCCTGCTGCTTTGGCTAGCGGGCTTAACATTTCAGTGCGTCACCTCTATCGTTTGTTCGAAGAGGAAGGTGACAGCGTGTGCCGGTACATTCAACGTGCCCGGCTCAAGCGCAGTGCCGAAGATCTCGCCAATCCGTTCTTCATGAGTGAGTCGATTACGTCAATCGCCTACAAGTGGGGCTTCACTGACTCTGCTCATTTCAGCCGTTCGTTCAAAAAGCAGTATGACCAATCACCAAAGGACTACCGTGCCACAGCTATGGGGACCTCCTTGCGCTAACTCACCGCAAAAACTAAACGGCGCCAGCGCTTGTAGCGCTGGTGCCGTTTTTATTACCTGCTTCCGTTACGCCACGGCAAAGTAGTGCTTGACGAACGACTCGCTCAAAATCTCCCACAGCACTGGCGTGCCCTTGGTCACGAACCAGGCATCACCGGCTTTGTAGCGAGTGACCTTACCTGTGGACTCGTCAGTCAGTTGGATTTCGCCTGTGACGATTACCGCCTGCTCGTTAAACGGGTAGACCATGCGGAATTTGCCGCGCGTGGTGCCAAAGTAAGCGCTGCTGACGGGGTCGGTGGGCGCTCCGTGGGTCATTTTGCCAAAGGCTTTGACTTCGCCTTCCAGGATTTCCGAGCCCAGATCGGCAACGGTGCCCCAGGCATCGAGTTCGGACAGTTGTATGCCTTGCTTGGCAGCAGTGAGGGTCATGGCAGTTCTCCAGTGGGTGAAAGATACGGTCAGCGGCGGCCGTTGAAATAGCCCGAAAGCTGGTGCACGGTCTTGCCGGCGGTTAGCAGCAGTGGGCGAAAGTGGTCCTTGCCGAGGATCCGTGCATGCTTGACCGAACTGATCAGGTCGTAGCGCGATGAGCCTTCGTGCATGCCCTCGGCGAGAATCTTGCAAATGATGTGGCTGGGGGTGACCCCGAAGCCGGAATAACCCTGCACGTAAAATGCGTTGGGGCGATTGCTGAGGGTGCCGATCTGCGGGAACAGGTTGGCGCTTGTGGCCATTGGACCACCCCAGGCGAGGTCGATCCGCACATCCTTGAGGTAGGGGAAGATCTTCAGCATCAAAGCGCGGTTCCAGGCCTTGAGATCCAGCGGGATGTGCTCGATGAACGGCGTGGCGGCACCGAACAGCAGGCGGTTTTCGCGGGTGACGCGGTAGTAATCGATCACCGGGCGGATATCGCTGTAGGCGCCGCGGATCGGGCTGATACGCTGTATCAGTTCTTCCGACAGTGGCTCAGTCATCATCTGGAAGGCGTAGGTGTTGATGGTGCGCGCGTGCAGCTCCGGTTCCATTTTGTTGAGGAAGCTATCGCAGGCCCACAGCAGCTTGCTGGCTCGCACCGAGCCGCGGCCGGTGCGCACCTTGATGCGCTCGCCATAGGTCACTTCCAGCGCCGGGCTATGCTCAAAGATTCGCGCACCATGGCCTATCAAAGCTTGGGCTTCGCCCAACAGCAGATTGAGCGAATGAACATGGCCGCCGCCCATGTGCAGCAGGGCGCTAGTGTAGGCGTCGCTGCCGATGATCTGCTTGACCTCAGCGCCACCCAAAAAGCGGATCTCGTCATGGGTGTTGATCGACTTGAAGTCTTTCTCCCATGCTCGCAAGGTTTTTTCCTGGCGTTTGTTGAAGCCCATGTAGCCATAGCCATGGCAGAAGTCGGCATCAATGTTGTAGCGCGCTATGCGCTCCTTGATGATGCCGGCGCCCAGTTCGCTGATCTCGAAAATCTGCTTCAGCCCTTGGTCACCGACGCTGCTTCTGATCTTTTCCAGGTCATGGCCAATGCCGGCCATGATCTGCCCCCCGTTGCGCCCGGTACCGCCAAAACCCAGGTAGCGGGCTTCGAGCACCACAACATTGGTGACACCTTTTTCCGCCAGTTCCAGTGCTGTGTTGATACCCGAGAAGCCGCCACCGATGACCACGACATCGGCGTCGATGTCGCTTTCTAGGGTGGGGAAGCTAAGGTTGTATTTTTTGGTCGCGGTGTAGTAGGTCGGGGTCTCGATGTTGATCATGACGCAGCCTGCTGAATTGGAATTGTGATAGGGCCTTTGCCGAGGCGGTGCACGTGGTGCCATTGAGCACCTAACGATAGGTAGGCGTCTTGCCTTAGCCTGCCATGGAGTTTTATCTGCCTGCCACCTGGCAGTGTAAGGGGAGGCTTGACGTCTGCCGCAGACTCCTTGATCATGGATGTCATGAACATGTTAATAAATCTACCACGTTACCGTCGTTACGCCACCTCAACCTGAGGCGGTCGTGGCTGCGTGCACGTCATCCGCCCGAGGCGGCTGGACGTGTGTCTCGCTCCTCGGGCTTCACCCAGGAGTTGTCATGAGCGACCAACATTACGATCTGATAGGCCACCTGCAAGCCAGGGGCTTCATTCACCAAAGCACGGACCTCGAAGGATTGCGCACACATTTGCAGGAAGGACCGCGCACGTTCTACTTGGGCTTTGATGCCACAGCCGACAGCCTGCATGTCGGCCACCTGCAGGGTTTGATGCTAATGCGCTGGCTGCAGAAGGCCGGGCACCGTCCGATCCTGCTGATCGGTGGCGCGACAACGCGTATCGGTGACCCAAGCTTCCGGGACGAGAGCCGACCGATACTCGATGAGGCGCAGATTCAGGCCAATATCGCCGGCATCACGCGGACTTTCGGGCGCTACCTGCATTTGGGTGAGGGCGCGGGCTTCGTGGTCGACAACGCGCAGTGGCTCGATGGTATCGGCTATCTGCAATTCCTCGACCAGGTCGGGCGGTACTTCTCGATTAATCGTCTGTTGACGTTTGACTCGGTGCGGCAACGCTTGGATCGGGAACACTCGCTGTCATTTCTAGAGTTCGGTTATACCCTGCTGCAGGCCCATGACTTTACCGAGCTGGCTCGCCTGCACGACTGCACCCTGCAACTGGGCGGTGCCGACCAGTGGGCCAACATCATCAACGGCGTCGAGCTGGCCCGGCGCCGTGATCAACGTCAGTTGTTCGGTCTGACCATGCCATTGTTGACCAATAGCGATGGCAAAAAGATGGGCAAGTCGCTCAACGGCGCAATATGGCTTGACGAGCGTCGCTTGCCGAGTTTCGACTTCTGGCAGTTCTGGCGTAATTGCGACGATCGGGACGTACCGCGCTTTCTGGCCCTGTTTACTGAACTTTCGCTGGAGCGGATCGCCGAACTCACGCGCGAGGGTGGTGCGGCCTTGAACCAAGCCAAGGCCCTGCTGGCCGATGAGGTGACTGCATTGGCGCACGGCGCTGAGGCAGCGAATGCTGCGCGAGAGGCTGCCAGCGGCGTGTACGGGGAGGGTATTGGCAATGGATTGACCACCATTACCGTGGCTCGCAGCGCGCTGCAAATCCCGAGCCTGGCTGAGGTACTTGTGCAGGCCGGCCTGCAACCGTCGCGTGGTGCGGCAAGGCGTCTGGCGCAGGGCGGTGGCTTGCGCCTGGATGGTGAGGTGGTGCAATCAGTGGACGCCGATCTACCACCTGGCCAGCAACAATGGCGTGTCAGCTTGGGTAAGAAGCGCCATTACCACCTGCTTATCGAGTAATTGATTAATGTATTAATGAGCGCGTGCTGGCATACTCGCCGGCACGCTTTTTATCGACGAGCTCGAAGCACGCATGACCACGCCACGACCCTCACTTACGCTGACGCTACTGCAGGCTCGCGAAGCCACCATGGCGTTCTTCCGCCCTGCGCTGAACGCCCACGAGCTAACCGAACAACAATGGCGAGTCATTCGTATCCTGCGTCAGCAGGGTGAGTTGGAAAGCCATCAGTTGGCAGAGCTTGCCTGTATTCTCAAACCGAGCATGAGCGGCGTGCTCAAGCGCCTTGAGCGCGACGGTATTGTCGCACGGCGCAAGTCTTCTGAAGACCAGCGGAGGGTGTTCATCAACCTCACGGTCAAGGGACAACAGGTGTTTTTGGCCATGAGCGAGGAAATGGGCCGCAACTATGACAAGATCCTGAGTCAGTTCGGCGAGGAAAAGCTTCAGCAACTGACCCGACTGCTCGAAGAGATGAAGAGGATCAAGCCTTAAGCCGCGTGACTGGCCCTCGCCTCAGTGGTTCAGCGACAATGAGTCGTCAAGGATTTTCAATAGCGATGCCGCACGTCGTGCATAGACGGCGGGGTCGGCGTACATCAGTTCCACATGCAGGCTGTCGATGATGCCCAGATAGGCATCGGCATAGACCTCCAGGCGAGTGCTTGCCAAGTCAGCCCAGCTGTAGCGCGCATGGAGCGCTTGGCAAAAACCTTCGCGTACGCCGTCCAGATATCGCTCGAACCCTGAGGTGACAGCCACCTTGATATCGACCGGAGGCAGAAACGCTGTGCGCAGGATGAAACGCAGGTTCTGCGACTCTCGGTAGCGCTCGGCGAGGTGAAGCACAAGCCAGTGCCCAGGCGCCACAGCGCCCGCCGCCTCCTCTCGAAAAGCGCTCTCGACGAAACGGGTTTCAACTTCCAGTGCCCGCTGAAATGCTTCTAGGAACAAGGCATCCTTGTTAGCGAAGTGCGCGTAGAGCGAGGCTTTACGCATGCCTGCCAGTTGAGCGATCTCATTCAACGAGGAGGCGTCGTAACCGAATGCCGCGAAGTGGCCGACAGCGGCGTCGCAAATACGTGCCGCAGAGGGGGAAAGCGCTTTCAACGAGGTCACTCCATCAATGGCGCGGGTAGGCCACGCGCGCTTCGAGGGGATTGTGGTGGCGACTGGAGCAGGGGTCAATCGCTTCGAAGCGAAGCAGGGGGCGATACCATGGAAAGTGCAATTTTCCCCTCGTAACGTGCATTTCTCGACAACTGCCACCGCCACATACTGAACGCGTCATTGAGACTATTCGGCTGCCCGCTGCCGCACAGAGGGTTGCACGCTGGTTATCCAATAATAAAGAGACCGTTCATGAAAAAGCCAAATCCTTTGCTGGAAGACCTCAAAGCCATCCTGCCGGCCATTGCTGCCAATGCCTTTAAGGCTGAGCATGACCGCAGTGTTCCAGCAGAGAACATCGCCTTGCTGAAGAGTATCGGCATGCATCGCGCTTTTCTGCCTAAGCAGTACGGTGGCTTGGAAATTTCCTTGCCGCAGTTCGCCCAGTGCATCGCTTTGCTGGCCGGCGCGTGCGCCAGCACCGCTTGGGCTATGAGCCTGCTGTGCACCCATAGCCACCAGATGGCGATGTTCCCGGCAAAGTTGCAGCAGGATGTATGGGGCAGCAACCCGGACGCCACGGCCAGCAGCAGCATCGCGCCTTTCGGCCGCACCGAAGAGGTGGAAGGTGGTGTGACTTTCAGTGGCGAAATGGGCTGGAGCTCCGGCTGCGATCACGCCGAGTGGGCGATATTGGGCTTCCGTCGCCCTAACGCCGAAGGTTCTCAGGATTACTGCTTCGCTGTATTGCCTCGCAGCGATTATGAAATCCGTGATGACTGGTATGCGGTGGGCATGCGTGGCAGTGGTAGCAAGACGCTTATCGTACGCGACGCTTTCGTGCCCGAGCACCGCATCCAGAAGGCCAAGGACATGATGGAAGGCAAGTCCGCCGGCTTCGGTATGTACCCAGACAGCAAGATTTTCTTCGCTCCATATCGCCCTTACTTCGCAAGCGGTTTCTCTACCGTCAGCCTGGGCATTGCTGAGCGCATGCTGGAAGTGTTCCGCGAAAAAACGCGCAACCGCGTGCGTGCCTACACCGGTGCGGCGGTCGGTGCAGCCACGCCAGCCCTGATGCGCCTGGCTGAGTCCACCCACCAAGTTGCTGCCGCACGGGCGTTGCTGGAAAAGAGCTGGGACGAGATCGCGGAGTACAGCGAACGTCATGAATACCCATCGCGCGCCACCTTGGCGTTTTGGCGCACCAACCAAGGCTACGCGGTGAAAATGTGCATCCAGGCGGTCGATCGCCTGATGGAAGCAGCCGGTGGCGGCGCTTGGTTCGAGACCAACGAACTGCAGCGACTGTTCCGTGATTCGCACATGACCGGTGCACATGCCTACACCGACTATGACGTCTGTGCGCAGATCCTTGGCCGCGAACTGATGGGGCTAGAGCCTGACCCGGCGATGGTTTGATCGCCAAGCGGCTGATCCCCCACAACAACCACAACAACAAACAGTGGCAGGCCCGTTCGGCTTGCCCGGGAGTCTTGCATGTCCAATTCAACCTCTGTGACCGATTTCGATACCCGTGCCTTCCGCCGTGCCTTGGGTAATTTTGCTACTGGCGTGACCGTGGTCACCGCAGCCGGGCCGAGTGGCCGCAAAGTTGGCGTCACAGCTAACAGCTTTAACTCGGTGTCACTGGACCCTGCACTAATTCTCTGGAGCATCGACAAACGTTCCACCAGCCACGAGGTTTTCGAGGAAGCTTCACATTTTGCTGTGAACATCCTCGCGGCTGATCAGATCGACCTGTCCAACAATTTCGCGCGTCCCAAGGAAGATCGTTTCGCCGGCATTGACTACGAGGAGGGGGCCGGTGGTGCGCCGCTGTTCGCCGACTGTTCGGCGCGCTTCCAGTGTGAAAAGTTTCAGCAACTGGACGGCGGCGATCACTGGATTCTGGTCGGTAAGGTTGTGGCCTTCGATGACTTCGGTCGCTCGCCGCTGTTGTATCACCAAGGTGCTTACTCGATGGTGCTTCCGCACACCCGCATGACCCAACGGGCCGAAGGGCAGGCGCCGAGCAGTCACTTCCAGGGTCGTCTGCAGCACAACCTGTACTACCTGATGACTCAGGCCTTGCGTGCCTACCAAGCCGACTATCAGCCACGCCAATTGTGCACCGGCCTGCGCACTAGCGAAGCGCGCATGTTGATGGTGCTGGAGAACGATGCTGGACTCAGCGTGAGCGACCTGCAGCGCGAAGTGGCGATGCCCGTGCGTGAGATCGAAGAGGCCGTAGCCAACCTCAAGCGCAAGGGGTTGATCGCTGACGACGACGGCCGTGTGCGGCTGTCTGAAAAAGGGGTGGATGAAACCGAAGCGTTGTGGGGCATTGCCCAGGAGCAGCAGGATAAGGTGTTCGGGCAATTCAGTGCAGAGCAGTTGGATACCTTCAAGACCGTCCTCAAAGCCATAATCCAGATGTGAGAATGGCCTTGAACGACAACGGCGCCTATCGGGCGCCGTTGTCGTTTTCAGTGGTAGCGAAGACTTAGTAGACACCGTCGCCGGTACTGTTCACCGCAGGTATATCCTTGAACTTGCCCGCCAAGTCCCGCAGTCCGCGCATGAGCACGGTGGTATCGACGCCGACTGCGACAAAGGCTGCACCCAGTTCGATATAACGACGAGCCAACTTCTCGTCGGCGCTGAGAATGCCTGCCGCTTTGCCGGCCTTACCGATGCGCACAATGGCATCTTCGATCGCTGCCTGCACTTCAGGGTGCCCTGGATTACCACGGTGGCCCAGGGCAGCACTGAGGTCAGCAGGGCCGATGAACACGCCATCGACCCCGTCCACTGCGACGATTTCGTCCAAGTTGGCTAGGCCTTCCTTGTTCTCTATTTGCACCAGCAGACACATCTGCGCGTCCGCGTGGTCCAAGTAGCCGGCGATGCTGTTCCAGCGCGACGCCCGCGCCAATGCACTGCCCACGCCACGTACGCCGGTCGGCGGGTAGTGCACGGCTTTGACCAGTTGCCGCGCCTGCTCGGCGCTTTCGACCATCGGTACCAGAAGGGTTTGAGCACCTATATCCAGCACTTGCTTGATCAATGCGGTATCGCCGACCACTGGACGTATCACGGCCTGGCTAGGGTAGGGCGCCACTGCCTGTAACTGCGCGAGCATGCCGCGCAGGTCGTTGGGTGCATGTTCACCATCGATGAGCAGCCAGTCGAAGCCGGCATTGGCGGCCAGTTCGGCGCAATAGGCATCGGCCAGGCCGAGCCATAGGCCGATCTGAACCTGGCCGCTGCGCAGGCGTTTTTTGAAATGGTTGATAGGCATGTCCATGGTCAGTCCTCAGATGAAGCGGCAGGCGATTGAGCCAAGCATGTCGTAGTCGACGTGGAAGGTGTCTCCAGGACGAGCGGCTACAGGGCGAGTGAACGAACCACCGAGAATGATCTGGCCAGGCTGCAGGGTGACGTCGTACGGCGCCAGTTTGTTGGCCAGCCAGGCGACACCTTTGGCTGGGTGGTTGAGCACCGCGGCACTCACACCGGACTCCTCGATCACGCCATTGCGGTACAGCACTGCCGGCACCTTGCGCAGGTCTATGTCTGTGGGGCGCACTGCCCGCCCCCCCATGACCACACCAGCATTGGCGGCGTTGTCGGAGATGGTGTCGAACACCTTGCGGGTGACTTGGGTCTGCGGGTCGACTTGTTGGATACGGGCGTCGATGATCTCCAGTGCCGGGATCACCCACTCAGTGGCCTCCATTACATCGAAAACGGTGACTTTGGGGCCCTTGAGTGGTTTGCCCAAGATGAACGCCAGCTCTACCTCTACCCGTGGCACGATGAAACGATCAAAGGGGATGTCGCTTCCTTCGTCGAACAACATGTCGTCGAGCAGGGCGCCATAGTCGGGTTCGGTGATGTTCGAAGATACCTGCATGGCGCGTGAGGTCAGGCCGATCTTGTGTCCTACCAGCTTGCGGCCAGCGGCGATCTTCTTGGCTACCCAGGCGCGTTGGATGGCGTAAGCGTCTTCGATGGTAATCGCTGGCTGCTCAATGGAGAACTGGCGGATCTGCTCGCGCGAGCGCTCTGCTTGGTCGAGGCGTTCGGCGGCCTGCTGGATGAAAGCGTTATCAAGCATGGTGACAATCTCTGTGTTCAAGGGTTGACGATGGCGGCCCGGGTGCGCAGCACCAGCAGGCCACCTAGGGTGATGAAGCAGGCGAGCGCGTAGAGCGCGAGACTTGCACTTTGCGTGGTGTCGCGCACCCATCCGATGAAATAGGGCGCCGCGAACGAGGCGATGCTGCCCAGTGAACTGATCAGGGCAATACCAGCAGCCTGGGTGCGAGCATTGAGGAACGCTGGTGGTAACTGCCAGAACATCGGCAAGGCCGCGCTGGCTCCCATGCCCGCCAACACCAACCCGCCCAATACTGGCCAAGGTTGCTGCGGGGCCAGGCCGGTGATGCCGATACCGGCTGCGGCCATCAGAAGCGGCACGCACAGATGCCAGCGGCGCTCGCGCTGGCGGTCGCTGGAGCGGCCGCACGCGAGCATGAACACGCAGCCAGCCAGGTAAGGTAGGGCGCTGAGCATACCGACGCTCGCGTCGCTGCCGATGCCAGCACCATGAATAAGGCTGGGCATCCAGAAGGCCAACGTGTTGACTGCCAGCATCACAGCGCAGTACACAGCCACCAGCAGCCAGATCGCCGGGCTGGAAAAGACGCCGCCCAAGGATGTCACGGTTTTGCGCTGCTCTTCGCTGCCGAACTGGGCGCGCAATGCAGCCTTCTGCCGGTCGTCGAGCCAGTGCACCAGCTCGAAGCGTTCAGGCAGTGCAGCCAGCACCAACAAGCCCAGTAGGATCACTGGCGCGCCTTCGAGTAGGAACATCCACTGCCAGCCACGCAGACCAGCTGCGTCGTGCATGAATGACAGGATCGCCCCTGACAACGGCCCGCCAACCACCCCGGCAAGCGGCACGGCGATGGCGAACAATGCGGTGACCTGGGCTCGGCGTCCGGCGGGGTACCAACGATTGAGGTAGACCAGGATGCCCGGAAAGAAACCAGCCTCTGCGGCACCCAGAGCAAAGCGCAGCAGGTAGAAAGCGCTGCTGCTCTCGATCAGCAGCATACTGGCCGACAGCGCCCCCCATACCACCATCAGCGTGGCGATCCAGCGGCGTGGGCCGATGCGCTCGAGCATCAGATTGCTAGGCACGCCGAATAATGCATAGGCAATGAAAAACAGTCCGGCGCCCAGCCCGTAGACCGTGTCGGACAGCTGCAGGTCTTGGCTCATCTGCATCTTGGCAAAGCCGATGTTGATGCGGTCGAGGTGGGCGAACAGGTAGCAGATCAGCAGCAACGGCATCAGCCGCCAGGTGACCGCGCGGTGGGTCGCGTCGGCCAGTTCGGCCTGAGTGTGGGCCGGAGAGGCATGTTCGAGTGTGCTCATTTTTTTGTACTTGTTGTGTGATGAAGCAACGGGCGGCCTGAAATCAGGCCGGGCGATTGAACAGCGGGTGCAAGGTGCTGTGTTTGGCGTCATAGACTTGCTGAGCGCTTTCGTCGATCTGCAGGGTGATGCCAATCGGCCGCTGCAGCAGCAGTGCATCCAGACGCTGCTTTAAAACCTGCAGCAGGCTATCGCCGACCGTTTTATGTACGGCGGGGCTTCGGCCACTGCCCATGCGCAGGTTGGCGTACATGAACCCGTAGTCGCCGTTACCGTCTGCCACTGCGCAATGGGCGGCAGGGTAGGCAAGTACGCGGGTTCCACCGGTTGGGAAGACCGACTTGCCGGTTTCGTCGTGCTGTTCGAGCATGCAGTCGGCGAGTGCGCGGCACAGGCCGGGGATATCGGCATCGGCTTCCAGGTCGGGGGTGTAGAGCAGAACCAGGTGTGGCATGAGGTGCTTCCTTGTGGCGAGGGCACCAGGCCGCCAAGCGGTGGCCTGGCAAATGGGTCAGAGTCGGCTGGTGGAAACCACACCCGCCGGATTTGCTGCTTGCGCAGGCGGTATCGCCGAGCCGTCCTGAGGCGTGATCGGGAAGATAGCGTTGATCTGCCCGGTACCCGATGAACCGAAGTACGGGGTCACCACCTCAGCCCTACCGTCGTACTTCGACCAGCCGAGTACACCCAGCAGCATCGCCGTATCGTGCATGAACCCTTCACCGTGGCCTTTGGCCGCGTACTCAGGAAGCATCCCGCAGAACGCTTCCCATTCTGCGTTCTCCCACATTTTCACCACACGGTGATCCAGAGTTTCGAGGAACGGGCTCCAGACTTTGGTGGCAAAGTCTGGCGCCTGGCCGTTCTGGGCGAAGCGGTGGGAAAGCGAGCCACTGGCAAAGAACGCCACGGTGCCGTCGTAGTGGTCTTCCACTGCCTTGCGCATGGCCCAGCCGAGACGGGCGCTGTCGGCCAGGTAGTGCGATGTGCACAGCGCCGAGACCGAAATCACTTTGAAGTGCTGGTCCTGGTTCATGTAGCGCATCGGGACAAGGGTGCCATATTCAGGCCCCAAAGTAGTGGCGTGGTGGGCCATGGTCTCGATGCCGAAGCGATTGCAGGCTTCGCTCAAGATCAGGCCCAGGTCCTTGTTGCCAGGGAACTCATAGGCCATGTTGCTGATGAAGTGAGGCAGTTCGTTGGAGGTGTATACCCCCTGGAAGTGCTCGCCACACAGAATGTGGTAGTTGGCATTGACTAGCCAGTGGGTGTCGAACACGACGATGGTGTCCACACCCAGCTCACGGCAGCGGCGGCTGATCTCGTAATGCCCGTCGATCGCGGCCTGGCGAAATCCCTGGCGAGGGCCAGGGATTTCCGACAGGTACATGCTGGGCACGTGAGTGATCTTTGCCGCTAGGGCCACTTTACCCATGATCAGACTCCTTATTGTTGGAGATCCCGCGGCGCTGAGCGGATCAGGTTGTCGTCAGAACATTGGCCCGCCCGGCGCGTTGGGTTAAAAGTCACACGCCCCAGCGCGGGATGTGGTGGCTACCCATGGAAATGCAGACGTTTTTGATTTCGGCGAACACTTCGAAGCTGTACTGTCCACCTTCGCGGCCGGTGCCCGAGCCCTTCACACCACCGAACGGCTGACGGAGATCGCGCACGTTCTGGCTGTTGATGAACACCATGCCGGCTTCAATGCTGCGGGCCAGGCGATGAGCCTTGCCAATGTCCTGGGTCCAGATGTAGGAGGCCAGGCCGTACTCGGTGTCGTTGGCCAGTTGCAACGCTTCGGCTTCGTCTTTAAATGGGATAAGGCAGACTACTGGGCCAAAGATTTCTTCTTGGGCAATGCGCATTTTGTTGTTCACGTCAGCGAACACAGTAGGCTGAATGAACTGCCCCTTGGAAAGGTGTGCCGGCAGGTTTGCCGGGCGCTCTAGGCCGCCCGCGACCAGGCGCGCGCCTTCCTCCATGCCGATCTTGATGTAGCCAGTCACCTTGTCGTAGTGCGCCTGAGTGATCATCGAGCCGACTTGGGTCTTCGGATCGGTTGGGTCACCAACAATCAGGCGCTTGGCGCGGGCTGCGAACTCAGCGACGAACTGCGGGTACACGCTTTCCTGGATAAAGATGCGGCTGCCGGCAGTGCAGCGCTCACCATTGAGCGAGAAAATGGTGAACAGAGCGGCGTCCAGGGCGCGGTCCAGATCGGCGTCTTCGAAGATCACCACTGGCGACTTGCCGCCCAGTTCCATCGAGTATTTTTTCAGGCCCGCGGTCTGCATGATCTTGCGCCCGGTAGCGGTGCCACCGGTGAAGGAGATCGCGCGAACGTCCGGGTGACGCACCAGGGCGTCGCCAGCCGTGGCGCCGTAGCCCTGGATCACGTTGAGCACGCCATTCGGGATGCCGGCCTCGACCGCGAGGCGGCCCAGTTCGTTGGCAGTCAGCGGCGACAGTTCGCTCATCTTCAGTACCGCAGTGTTGCCCAGAGCCAGGCACGGCGCGGTCTTCCAGGTGGCGGTCATGAACGGCACGTTCCACGGCGACACCAGACCGCACACGCCGACCGGCTGGTACAGGGTGTAGTTGAGCATCTGGTCGTCCACCGGGTAGGTGTGGCCGTCCATGCGAGTGCAGACTTCGGCGAAGAAGTCGAAGTTATGCGAGGCACGCGGGATCAGTACGTTCTTGGTCTGGTGGATCGGCAGGCCGGTGTCGAGGGTCTCCAATTCCGCCAGCTTCGGAACGTTCTGGTCGATCAACTCACCGAGCTTGCGCATCAGGCGGGCACGTTCCTTGGCGGGGGTGTTGGCCCACTTGGGGAACGCTTCCTTTGCCGCGGCCACAGCTTGAGCCACTTCCTCGGCGCCGCCGCTGGCGACTTCGCAGATGGCTTCGCCCGTGGCAGGGTTGTAGTTGACGAAGGTGTCTTTGCTCTCGACCTCACGGCCGTTGATCCAATGTTTGATCATGCTGCTCATGCCCTGTTGTTCTTGAAGAAGTCAGCTTCGCTGACGATGCGGTTGACCAGGCGTCCGACGCCTTCCACTTCCACCACCACTTCGTCGCCCGGTACCACGTCGGCCAAGCCCTCTGGCGTGCCAGTGGCGATCATGTCGCCTGGTTGCAGGGTCATGAAGCTGGAGAAGTATTCGATCAGGTATGGAATGTCGAAGATCATGTCCGCCGTGGTGCCTTCCTGCTTCAGCTCACCGTTGATCCAGGTGCGTAGTTTCAGGTTGCTCACATCTGGCACTTCGGCTGCGTCGACGACCCACGGGCCAACGGGCGTGGTGGCGTCGCGGTTCTTCACCCGCAGGTTGGGGCGATAGTAATTTTCCAGGTAGTCGCGGATGGCGTAGTCGTTGCACACGGTGTACCCGGCCACGTACTCCAAGGCGTTCTCGCGCTTGACGTTCTTCGCCGGCTTGCCTATGACAGCAACCAGCTCACACTCGTAGTGCATGTACTCGACGTTGTCCGGGCGCCAGGTGACCTGGTTGTGTCCGGTGTAGGTGCCGGGGGACTTGATAAACGCCAGCGGCTCGGTGGGCGGAGCGAAGGCGAGCTCCTTGGCGTGGTCGGCATAGTTCAAGCCGAGGGCGAACATGCTTCCGTTTGCCGGTGGCAGCCACTCGAACTGGCTTTCATCGAGCATTCGACCGTCGGCCAGGCGAACGGTGGTGTCGGCTTCGACGGTAACAGCATGGACGCTGCCTTCATAACGGATACGCGCGTGTTTCATGCTGGCTCCCCCGGCTCTGCAACGATGGTGTTGGCCAGACGGCCAAGGCCGGTGATCTCGACTTCGACGAGGTCACCGGGATGGACGTCGACACGGCCCTCCGGGGTGCCGGTAATCAGTACATCCCCAGCGTGCAGGGTCATGAACTCGCTCAATTCTGCAATCAACTGCGGAATGCTGCGCACCAGGTTGGCGGTAGTGTTTTCCTGCATCACGACGCCGTTCACATAGAGCTTGAGGGTCAGCTGGTGCGGGTCGGTGACTGCGGAAACCGGGATCAGGTCGGGACCAATGGCGCAGAAGCCATCGCGGCACTTGGCCTTGACCGCCGGACGGTAGTAGCTGTCTTCCGGCAGGCTGTACTCGTTGACGATGGTGAAGCCGGCCACATGGGTCATCGCATCGGCGGCACTCACCCGGGTGGCGTCTTTGCCGATCACCACGCCCAGGGCTGGACCTGGTTGCAAGCGTTCACCGGCTGGGTGGATCACATTGCGACCGTGGGCATTGCGGGTGTTCGGCGTCTTGATGAAGAGCACCGGCTTGACTGGCGCCTGCTTGTACGGCGGCTTTTCGAACTCGGCCAGACGCTGCTCTAGCAGACCGTTGTAGTTCAGCGCAACGCCGAACACGGTGCCGTTCGCAACGTCATGCAACGCATGGCTCATGCTTTTCTCCTGGCAGTGGTGGAGCAGGCTGCTGCTCCGAATATCGTTAATGTGTTAATGTTATAGTTAATATGTTAACAATGGTCAAGGCTTCCCTTGTAGCTCCCGCTTGGCGGGTGCACCATGAGCCTTGGCAACTCGGGTCAAGTCATTGGCGGACAACCAGCAATGAGCAATCGGCATCCCATTCCGAACATCAACATCGGTCAGGTTTACGACCAGCGCTACAGCGAGAGCGAGGTGCATCACGACCGGCTTGGTAACCTCGCCGGATTTTTTGGGCGCAACATGCCGGTGCACCGCCACGATCGCTTCTTTCAAGTGCACTACGTAAAGTCTGGCACTGTGCGGGTGTATCTGGACGACCAGCAGTTCATCGAATCGGGGCCGATGTTCTTCCTTACGCCTCCGACCGTGACTCACTCTTTCGTCACCGATCCGGACAGCGACGGGCATGTACTCACGGTACGCCAGCAGTTGGTTTGGCAATTGATCGAGGCAGATGCCAGCCTGTTGCCGGCGGGAATGCAGGTGCGGCCTGCTTGCGTGGCGCTGACCAAGGTGCCGGCGGCGGATCATGCCGAGGCGCGGCGCCTGGAAATATGGCTGGAGGCGCTCAGCGATGAGTTCGCCGGCTCTAGTCCGGGACGCGATGCGGCGTTGCAATCGCTCACGCGGCTGATCATGATCAGCTTGTTGCGGCTTTGTCCCAACTCGCGCGAGGCAACTCCGGCCCGTCATGAAGACTTGAAGATATTTCACCGCTTCAACGCTTTGATCGAGGCGCACTACCTTGAGCACTGGCCACTGGCGAGCTATGCAGCACAGATCGGGGTCACTGAAGCGCGGCTCAACGACATTTGCAGGCGAGTCGCCGATCTGCCATCCAAACGCCTGGTGCTGGAGCGGCTGATGCAGGAGGCCAGGCGCTTGCTGCTTTTCTCCGGCAGTTCGGTGAATGAAATTTGCTACCAGCTCGGCTTCAAGGACCCGGCCTATTTCAGCCGTTTCTTCAATCGGTATGCGGGCCTTACACCAGGCGAGTATCGGCAGCGGCAGGCGGAGTTGCAGTGAGGTAGCCACGTGACGATACCTGCAAGAATTGTCGTTGTTTGATAGCGATGCTCGCAGCTTGCAGGGCGGCCTTAAATGGGTTTTCCGTGGAACAGATTGCACTTTTCATAGAGTGCAGCAGTTGTCGCATTCGTCAGATTCTCCTAATCTTATCGATTGAATCAAAAGGCACAGGCTTTACTCATGACCGAGATTCGCCCTTCACTAACGCTGAGCTTGCTGCAGGCCCGTGAAGCCGCAATGGCATTTTTCCGGCCGTTGCTCAATGAGCACGATCTGACAGAACAGCAATGGCGGGTTATTCGCATCTTGCACCAACAGGGTGAGCTGGAAAGTCACCAGCTAGCACACTTGGCCTGTATCCTAAAGCCGAGTATGACCGGGGTTCTCAGCCGCCTGGAGCGGGACGGACTGGTGTGCAGACGTAAGGGCACCGAGGATCTACGTCGAGTATTCGTGACGCTGACTCACTCGGGCCGCGCGAGTTTCGAAGCCATGCGTGAAGGAATGGAAGCCAACTACCGCAGAATTCAGGCGCAATTCGGTGAAGATAAGCTCAAACAACTACTGCAACTGCTTAACGAGCTAAAACGCATTGAGCCTTGAGCTCACGCTCTGGGCTCATCAGTCAAAAGCTCAGGGCTGGTCTCCCGCCAGCAATTGATAACTGCGTAGTCGGTCTTCGAAGCGGTGGGTAACGGTGACGATGCCAATTTCATCGCATTGGAAATCTCGCGCGAATTCGCTAATCCTGCGCCGGCAGGTCTGCGCTGACCCCACTACCATACCAGCCAAGGTTTCATCGTACTTGGCACGTTCAACTGGGCTCATCTGCCTGTAGCGTTGCTGCACCTCGGCTGGGCTGAGGAGAACCTCGCGTGGAGCCTTGCCAGCGCTAAGCTTTCGGTACACCGCAGTGCCGGCGATGTAGCGCGCTTCTTCATCCGTATTCGCGCAGATAGCCGCGACTGCTAGAAGACGGGGAGGAGGGCTGGCAAGTCCAGCACGTTGCCATGCCCGTCTGTGATCGTCAAAAATTCGCGGAGTGCAGGCATTTGGGGTGATGAACTGCGCCAACGCCAAGCCCATCCCCAGTTGACCGGCCAGTTGGGAACTTCCCCCGCCAGAGCCCAGCATCCAAAGTGAAGGCATCGACTTGACCGGCAAATCGAAGGTGAGGACGTCATAGCCGTGCCCAATGGGGAAGCCGCCTCGCAGAAATGCACACAGCATGGCAGCCTGAGCAGGAAACTGATCGACATCCGGCACGCGCCCTGGCATGGCCAGCGCGTGGCTGCTCATGGTGCCGCCGCCAGGTGCGCGTCCGATGCCAAGATCCACCCGACCAGGAAAAAGTCCGCCAAGCAATGCAAAGGTCTCCGCCACTTTATAGGGGCTGTAATGGCTCAGCATTACACCGCCGCTCCCAACGCGCATGCTGCGAGTAGCGCTGGCGATACGGGTGAGGAGGATCTCCGGCGCCGTGCCACTGAACTGGATACTGTTGTGGTGCTCTGCCAGCCAGTAGCGGTGGTACCCGAGCTGCTCGCATTCGATGGCCAGTTCCAGCGACAGCCCAGGTGCAGTGACAAGGGTCTGGTGCTGATGAACCGGTGATTGGTCTATTACAGTCAGGAGCAGGGTCACGGGCATTGCTCATCATGAGGTCATTAAATTGTTAACTATTCTGCAGTTTTGAAGGCAGAATGTTAAGAAGTTATCGAATTCATCTCACCTGACGGAGCACAGATGTTGAGTAACCCTGGTCGCCTGATCGTCCTGCTCGCAGCCCTTGTGGCGTTCGCCCCCCTATCAATCGACACGTACCTGCCGAGTCTGCCGACCATTGCGGCTGATCTGGGAGCAAGCGCCAGTAGCGTCCAGCTCACCATTGGCGCGTTTCTCGCCGGCTTGTGCATCGGAATGCTGTTTCATGGACCCTGTTCGGATCGCTTCGGACGGCGGCCGGTCCTAATTTGGGGGATGGCACTGTATCTGGGGGCAACAGTTGGTTGTATGTTCGCCGAAAATATCGAAGCACTGGTCGGATGGCGCTTTTTGCAGGCACTGGGTGGAGCTGCTGCGTCGGTGCTGGCCCGAACGATAGTGCGTGATGTTTTTTCGATCGGTCAGGCAGCACGTACGTTATCGCTCATGCACCTAGTAACAATGTTAGCGACACTCGTCGCACCCTTGGTAGGTGGGGTATTGATGCAGTTGCACAGCTGGCGAAGCATCTTTGCCGCGTTATTCGCTTTTGCCGCCGTATGCCTGCTTGCCAGCTTTCGCTATATAACCGAGACTCATCCTGCCGAGCGACGAGCTGGAACGCTCGGTATCGCCCTGGCAGGTTATTGGCAGATCGCGCGGAGTTCCCAGGCGCTCGCATACATCCTGTGCATGGGCTTGTCGTTTGGCGGTATGTTCGCCTTCATCACTGCGTCGCCGTATGTTTATATTGAGTACTTTGAAGTCTCCCCTCAAGATTACGGCTGGCTCTTCGGGCTTAACATTTTCGGAGTGATCATAGTGACGCTCATTAACGCGCGTCTGGTGACTCGTTTCGGCCCGCAGGCAATGCTTGGCGTTGGTGCAACGATCGTCAGCGTCGCTTCTATCGGGCTGGGGGTGATGTCAAGTACCGAGGCGCCTGGTTTGGCCGGAATCGTGCTGCTGGTCGTGCTGTTTGTCAGTGTCACTGGCTTGATGGGCGCCAACTGTGTGGCAAGTTTGCTGAAGCTATTCCCAGCCAACGCTGGTGCCGCAGCTGGGCTTGCGGTAGCTAGCCAATTTGCACTCGGTGCGGCATTTAGCGCATTGGTAGGGAGTTTGGCCGACGGCTCGCCCCGCCCCATGTGCTTGGTAATTGCAGCGGCAGGGGCGGGTTCGGTTTTCTGCTATCTGTGGCTCAGAGCGCGCTCAATGACAGGTGAGCAAAGCCGAACGGCATAATTACCAGGCTCAAACCTTAAACCGGCCGAGTAGTGTCTGCTGACCAACGGCAAGATGATTTAATTGCTGGCTGACGGCAGATGATTGCTCGGCTTGGTCTGACAATGCGCTTACCACCTGGTTGACTGCTTCGACATTTCGGCTGATTTCCTCAGCAACGCTGCTCTGTTGCTCAGCGGCGCAGGCGATCTGTGTATTCATGTCGGTAATGGTACAGACTGCCTGGCGAATACAGGTAGCCCACTGGCTGTGGCAGCGCGACGCGGCCTACGTTGGCATCGTTGAAGCGCGCAACCAGGCCTCCTGGACCATATCCTCGGCGAGGTAGAGTTTCAGCTTCTGACTGCGTGTCGGCACGACAATCACGCTCGCGACCACGATAAAAGGGGCAGGAAGCGTGGCACTATATCGTTGTTGAGAAGTACTGCCAAATGTGATCTCGATGCATTTGTAGAGCGACCCCGGAGGTCTACAGCCATGGCGTGCAGCTTGTGATAGCGCTCTGGATTGTAACGGAAACGGTAAGGATGTTTAGGTGAGCGTGTAAAGACTGTAACCGCTCGCCATTCTGGTATTTTCCCTGTAGATCGACGGAAATCTTGCCGATATCTGAAGCAGCATACTGGTTCCTTTTTGACATTCTTAGTTCACTTTCGGATCAACATTGAGGCCCTCCCGGATTTGCTCAGAAAAAGATTGTAGGGCTGGCAAATAACGCTGCGCAGCTTGTTCGATGCTCATGGCCTTGGCGATGTAGATCAGGCTGACACAGCCCAGTAGTCGTTGGCTGTCATGGTCGTACAGGGGCACCGCAATGGAGGCTATGTTGGCTTCCTGGTTCCAACCCATGTAGTTCTCGCCGTAACCACGATGGCGTGCCTTGCGCAGGATATTGTCCAGCGCCAGACGGTCGCGGGCCAGCTGACATTCGGGCTCGTCGCGGGTGGCCAGCAGCGCCAGGATCTGCTCACGTTCCGCCTCGCCGCAGAATGCCAGGTAGGCCAGGCCGGTTGCCGTTTGCAACACCGGTAGGCGACGTCCGACCATCGAACGGTGGAACGACAGGCGGCTGAAGCGGTGCGTCGTCTCGCGCACCACCATCTCGTCCACGTCCAGTGTGCAGATATCGGTCGGCCACACCACACGTTGCAACAGGTCGCCGAGCAACGGTGCGGCGATGGCGGAGATCCACTGTTCGTCGCGAAACCCTTCGCTCAACTCACGCACCTTGAGGGCCAGACGGAAGCTGTCGTCGGATTCGCTGCGGCGCACGTAGCCTTCGTCCTGCAAGGTCTCGAGCAGGCGCCGAACGGTCGTGCGATGCAGGCCGGTGATTTCGGCCAGGCGCGTTGGGCTGGCACCTCCGTCCAGACGGTTGAGGGCGTTGAGCAGGGCCAGGCCACGGCTCAGCCCACGTACGGTCTTGTATTCGGAGTCTCGATCAATATTCAAGAAAAATCCTTATAAAACAATGATGTGCACTTAGTGCACAACAAGGCGATTTTTCATTGTAGGGCAATCGGCATCATTTCTATACTCGCCGCAACAACTACAAATGCCCTGACAGGGGAATACAACATGCGCCATGCCTGCCTGCCGTCCCTATCCATTGCCTGCGCCTTCCTCCTTCGAAGCGTGGTGACATTCCGCTAGACCCCGTACCAGTCAAAACGCCCCTTCATCCCTCTTGCGCCTGCCTGCGCGAGGACGGTCGCGGCTTGCCTGGAATATGCCGGGGACGCCGTGGGGCAGTGTCGAGGATTACACCAATGAACAAGCCGCATCCAGATCATTTTCAGACCGACTACACCGCAGACGTAGTGATCATCGGTGCCGGCCCGGTAGGGCTGGCCATCGCCAACTATCTCGGCCAGGCTGGGGTGCAGGTGCTGCAGATCGAGAAGCTCGACCAGCTGATCGACTACCCTCGCGCCATCGGCATCGACGACGAGTCGCTGCGGACCGTGCAGGCCATTGGCCTGGTCGAGCAGGTACTGCCGCACACCACACCTTGGCACGCGATGCGCTTCCTGACGCCGAAGGGGCGCTGCTTCGCCGATATCCAGCCAACCACCGACGAATTTGGCTGGTCGCGACGCAATGCCTTCATCCAGCCACAGGTCGATGCTGTGCTACATAGGGGGCTGGCGCGTTTTGCCAATGTGCGCACGCTGTTTTCACGCGATGTGGTGGAGTTCCAGCAGGACGAGCAGGGAGTGAGCCTGCGCATGAATGGCCCGGAAGGCTGCCAGGAAAGCGTGCGTGCCCGCTACCTGGTGGCATGCGACGGTGGCAACAGCCTGATCCGCCGCACCCTGGACATTGCCTTTGAAGGCAAGACCGCCCCCAATCAGTGGATCGTCATCGACATTGCCAACGATCCGCTGGGCACCCCCAACGTCTACCTGTGCTGCGACCCGGTGCGGCCGTATGTGTCGGCGGCGCTGCCGCACGGCGTGCGCCGCTTCGAGTTCATGGTGATGCCGGGTGAGACCGAAGAACAGCTGGGCAAGCCCGAGAACATGCGCAAGCTGTTGGCCAAGGTGCTGCCGGACCCGGACCGCGTCGAGCTGATCCGCAAGCGCGTGTACACCCACAACGCCCGCCTGGCGAGCCAGTTCCGAGTCAAGCGGGTGCTGCTGGCCGGCGACGCTGCGCACATCATGCCGGTGTGGCAGGGTCAGGGCTACAACAGTGGCATGCGTGACGCCAGCAACCTGGGCTGGAAGCTGGCCCTGGTGGTCAAGGGCCTGGCTGGCGAAGCGCTGCTTGACACCTACGAGCAGGAACGCCGTGACCACGCCAAGGCGATGATCGATTTGTCGGTGCTGGCTGGCCACGTGCTGGCGCCGCCCAAGCGCTGGCAAGGTGCTTTGCGCGACGGTATTTCCTGGATGCTGAACTACCTGCCGGCGGTCAAGCGGTACTTCCTGGAAATGCGCTTCAAGCCCATGCCGCAGTACACCAAAGGCGCACTGGTGACCGAGCCGGACAACAAGAGCAAGGCCTCGCCGGTGGGGCGTATGTTCATCCAGCCCAAGGTGCTCACCGAGTCGGGTGACATCCGCCTGTTGGATGACGTGATCGGTAGCAACTTCGCCTTCATCGCCTGGGGCAACGATCCGCTATGGGGCTTGAGCAGCGCCCAGGTGCAGGCCTGGCGTGCACTGGGTGCCTGCTTCATCCAGGTGCTACCGGAAGTCCAGCTCAAGGCAGGGCTTGAAGTGCCGGACGGGGTCGTTCGCGTGGGTGATTGCACCGGCCGCCTCAAGGATTGGTTCGGCCGCTACCCGCTATCGATTGCGCTGTTGCGCCCGGACCGTTTCGTCGGTGCGGTGGCCATTCCACAGACCATCGGCCAGGCCAGCGACACGTTGCTGCGCGCATTGGCTGCCCAGCCCCAGGCTGGCCAACAGGCGCCACTGGCGTCCAAGGTGGCTTGAGATGAGCGCTTATCTGCATTGCCTGTCGCATACCCCGTTGGTGGGTTACGTCGATCCGGAGCAAGCCGTGCTGGCCGAAGTGGATGAGGTGATCGGCGCCGCCCGTGCGCGCATCGCCGCGTTCGACCCGGAACTGGTGTTCCTGTTCGCCCCGGATCACTTCAACGGCTTCTTCTATGACGTCATGCCGGCCTTCTGCATCGGCATAGGCGCCACCGCCATCGGCGACTTCCAGAGCGCCGCCGGCCCGCTCGACGTACCGCGCGACCTCGCCGATGCCTGTGCCGACGCGGTGTTGGCAGCCGGGGTGGACGCCGCCGTGTCCTACTGCATGCAGGTCGACCATGGGTTTGCCCAGCCGTTGGAGTTTCTGCTCGGTGGCCTGGCTGAAAAACCGGTGATCCCGGTATTCATCAACAGTGTCGCAGTGCCACTGCCAGGCTTCGCTCGCGCCCGTCTGCTCGGCGAGGCCATCGGCCGCTTCGCCCGGGGCACCGGCAAACGTGTGCTGTTCCTCGGCTCCGGTGGCCTGTCGCACCAGCCGCCGGTGCCGGAGCTGGCCCATGTCGATGCGCGCATGGCCGATCGCCTGATGGGCAGCGGCCGCGACCTGCCGGCCAACGAACGCCAGGCCCGGCAGGAGCGTGTGATCAGCGCCGCCGAAGGTTTCGTGCGCGATCAGCACACGTTGCATCCGCTCAACCCGACTTGGGACAACCACTTCCTCGACCTGCTGGAGCAACGCCGTTTCGGCGAGCTCGACGCCATGGCCAATGTCGAGCTGTCGGCGCTGGCCGGCAAGTCCACCCACGAGGTCAAGACCTGGGTAGCGGCCTTCGCTGCGCTCTCTGCGTTCGGCGACTACCAGGCCAGCGAGCGCTACTACCGGCCGATCCCGGAGTGGATCGCCGGCTTCGGCTCGCTCAGCGCCCATTCCCTTACCTGATGAACGGAGGATCCATCATGACCAACATCTCTCTCAGTGAAAACGCCAGCAGCCGTTTCGCCCGCATCCGTGAAGGCGATCTCGACCTGCAACTGCACTACAACGACCTCGGCGAAGGCGCCGAGACCGTGGTCATGCTGCACGGTTCCGGTCCGGGTGCCAGTGGCTGGGCCAACTTCAACCGTAACATCCAGCCGCTGCTGGCTGCCGGTTACCGCGTGGTGCTGATGGACTGCCCGGGCTGGAGCAAGAGCGACCCGATCGTCAACAGTGGCTCGCGCTCGGACCTCAACGCCACCGCACTCAAGGGCCTGCTCGACGTACTGGGCCTGGAGCGCGTGCACATCCTCGGCAACTCCATGGGCGGCCACAGCGCCGTGGCCTTCACCCTGAGCTACCCCGAGCGCGTCGGCAAACTGGTGCTGATGGGCGGAGGCACCGGTGGCGCCAGCCCGTTCGTGCCGATGCCCACCGAAGGCATCAAGTTAATCAACGGCCTGTACCGCGAGCCGACCATCGACAACCTGAAGAAGATGATGAACGTCTTCGTCTACGACCCAAGCGACCTCACCGAGGAACTGTTCCAGACCCGGCTGGACAACATGCTCAGCCGCCGCGACCACCTGGAGAACTTCGTCGCCAGCCTGGCCGCCAACCCCAAGCAGTTCCCCGACTTCAGTGCGCGCCTGGGCGAAATCAAGGCCAAGACCCTAGTGGTCTGGGGCCGCAACGACCGCTTCGTGCCGATGGATGTAGGCCTGCGCCTGATCGCCGGTATTGCCAATTCCGAACTGCACGTGTTCAACAACTGCGGCCATTGGGCGCAGTGGGAGCACGCCGACACGTTCAACCGCCTGGTGCTGGACTTCCTACAGCACTGATTTGAGGTACATCCCATGACCATCGATTCGCAAACCCTTGAGCGCCTGGCCGCCGACCTGCGCCGCGCCCAACAGCAGGGTGAGGCCATCGCCCCGTTGCGTGATGCCATCGGCGCGGAAAACGCCGAGGCGGCCTACGCCATCCAGCGCCTGAACGTTGCCCACGCCCTGGCCGAAGGCCGCCGTCTGGTGGGGCGCAAGATCGGCCTGACCAACCCCAAGGTGCAGGCGCAACTGGGTGTCGACCAGCCGGACTTCGGCAGCCTGTTCGCCGATATGTGCTACGGCGACAACGAAAGCGTGCCGTATGCCAGCGTCATGCAGCCGAAGATCGAGGCCGAGATCGCCCTGGTGCTCGCCCACGACCTGCCCAGTGCCCAGACCACCTTCGCCGACGTGATCGCGGCAACCGGCCATGTGTTGCCTGCGTTGGAGATCGTCGGTAGCCGCGTGCAGGGCTGGAACATCCGCTTCGCCGATACCGTGGCCGACAACGCTTCCAGTGGCTGTTTCGTGCTTGGTGGCCCGGCGCGCCAACTGCATGACCTCGACCTGCGTGGCGCGGCCATGCGCATGACCCGCAACGGTGAGCTGGTGTCCAGTGGCACTGGCGCCGAGTGCCTGGGCCACCCGCTCAACGCCGCTGTGTGGCTCGCCCGTACCATGGCGCGCCTGGGCGAGCCACTGCGGGCCGGCGACATCATCCTCACCGGCGCCCTAGGGCCGATGGTGGCGGTGGCGCCGGGCGACCACTTCGAAGCCGAAATCGACGGCCTGGGCCGTGTCGGCGTGACCTTCAGCGGCGAGTGACGGAGAACAACATGAGCCACAAACGCAAAGTCGCCATCATCGGTTCCGGCAACATCGGCACCGACCTCATGATCAAGATCCTGCGCAATGCCAAGCACCTGGAAATGGCGGCGATGGTCGGCATCGACCCGGCCTCCGACGGCCTTGCCCGCGCTGCCCGCATGGGCGTGGCCACCACCCATGAAGGCGTGCAAGGCTTGACTCGCCTGCCGGTGTTCAACGACATCGATTTCGTCTTCGACGCCACCAGCGCCGGTGCCCACGTGAAGAACGACGCCTTGCTGCGCCAGCACAAGGCCGACCTGCGCATGATCGACCTGACTCCGGCGGCCATTGGCCCGTACTGCGTGCCCGTGGTCAACCTGGAGCAGCATCTGCAGGCGACCAACGTCAACATGGTCACCTGCGGCGGCCAGGCCACCATCCCCATGGTCGCGGCGGTATCGCGCGTGGCCAAGGTGCACTATGCCGAGATCGTTGCCTCGATCGCTTCGAAGTCTGCAGGCCCCGGTACCCGTGCCAACATCGACGAATTCACCGAAACCACCAGCAAGGCCATCGAAGTGATCGGCGGTGCGACCAAGGGCAAGGCGATCATCATCATGAACCCCGCCGAGCCGCCGTTGATGATGCGCGACACGGTGTACGTACTGAGCGAGGTCGCCGACCAGCAGCAGGTGGCGGCGAGCATCGAGGAAATGGCCGCTGCGGTACAGGCCTACGTACCGGGCTACCGCCTCAAGCAGCAGGTGCAGTTCGAAGAAGTGCGCGACCTCAAGCTGCCGGGGCAGGGGACCTTCACCGGGTTGAAAACCTCGGTGTTCCTCGAAGTCGAAGGCGCCGCCCATTACCTGCCGGCCTACGCCGGCAATCTCGACATCATGACCTCTGCCGCGCTGGCTACCGCCGAGCGTATGGCGCAAGCAATGGAGGCCTCGGCATGAACGGCAAGAAACTCTACATCTCCGACGTGACCCTGCGCGATGGCATGCACGCCATCCGCCACCAGTATTCGCTGGATGACGTGCGCGCCATCGCCACGGCACTCGACCGGGCCAAGGTGGACTCCATCGAGGTCGCCCATGGCGATGGTTTGCAGGGCTCCAGTTTCAACTACGGCTTCGGTGCCCACACCGACCTCGAATGGATCGAAGCAGCCGCCGACGCGGTCAGCCACGCCAAGATCGCCACGCTGCTGCTGCCAGGGATCGGCACTATCCACGACCTGAAGAACGCCTACGATGCCGGCGCCCGCATCGTGCGCGTGGCCACCCACTGCACCGAGGCGGACGTCTCGCGCCAGCATATCGAGCATGCCCGTGAGCTGGGCATGGACACCGTCGGCTTCCTGATGATGAGCCACATGCAAACGCCTGAAGGGCTGGCGCAACAGGCCAAGCTGATGGAGGGCTACGGCGCCACCTGCATCTACGTGGTGGATTCCGGCGGGGCGATGAACATGGACGACATCCGTGCGCGTTTCCGTGCGGTGAAGGCCGTGCTCGACCCGGCCACCCACACCGGCATTCATGCCCACCATAACCTCAGCCTGGGCGTTGCCAACTCCATAGCCGCGGTGGAGGAGGGCTGCGATCGCATCGACGCCAGCCTTGCCGGCATGGGCGCCGGCGCCGGCAACGCGCCGCTGGAGGTGTTCATCGCGGCCGCCGACAAGCTGGGCTGGAACCACGGCACCGACCTGTATGCGCTGATGGATGCTGCCGACGACCTGGTGCGCCCGCTGCAGGACCGCCCGGTGCGTGTCGACCGCGAAACCCTGGCGTTGGGTTATGCCGGGGTCTACTCGAGCTTCCTGCGCCATGCCGAGGTGGCCGCTGTCCGCTACGGCATCAAGGCGGTGGACATCCTCGTCGAGCTGGGCAAGCGCAGGATGGTAGGGGGTCAGGAAGACATGATCGTGGACGTGGCGCTGGATTTGCTCAAGCGCTGACCCGAGAAACAGGGCTGCTGCACGGCCCATCGCGAGGCAAGCCCGCTCCACAAGGAGGATGCAGCGCCTGTGGGAGCGGGCTTGTCCCGCGAATGGGGGCACAGCGCTCCGTTGCCAACTCAACCCAACACAAAAACAACATGGGTGATTCATGACATCTGCCAATAACCCGCCTCGCGTGGCCTTTACCATCGGCCTGTGTTTCCTCGTCGCCCTGCTCGAAGGTCTCGACCTGCAAGCTGCCGGCATCGCCGCCCCAGGCATGGCCAGTGCCTTCGGCTTGGACAAGCTGAAAATGGGCTGGGTTTTCAGTGCCGGCATCCTCGGCCTGCTGCCTGGCGCCCTGGTCGGCGGCTGGCTGGCCGACCGTTTCGGGCGCAAACGCATCCTGATCGGCTCGGTGGCGCTGTTTGGCCTGTTCTCGCTGGCCACGGCCCATGCCTGGAGCCTGCCCAGCCTGTTGCTGGCGCGGCTGTTCACCGGTGTCGGGCTGGGCGCCGCATTGCCCAACCTGATCGCCCTGTGCAGCGAAACCGCCGGCCAGCGCCTGCGTGGCAGCGCGGTCAGCCTGATGTACTGCGGCGTGCCATTGGGCGCGGCGATGGCTGCCGGCATCGGCATCGCCGGCTACAGCGGCGAGTGGCAAACGGTGTTCCATGTCGGTGGCGCTGGGCCGCTGCTGATCCTGCCGCTGCTGGTGGCCTACCTGCCCGAATCGGGCCAGTTCCGCGCCACCGGCCAGGCCGAGGATACGCCGAGCCTGCGTCGCGAGCTGTTCGGTCAACGCGCCACCTGGCTGCTGTGGCTGAGCTACTTCTTCACCCTGATGGTGGTGTATATCCTGATCAACTGGCTGCCGAGCCTGCTGGTCGGGCAGGGCTTCAGCAGCCATGACGCCAGCTGGGTGATGTTCGCCCTGCAGATCGGCGCGGCCATCGGCACGTTGATCCTCGGCCAGGTACTCGAGCGCCTGTCGGCCGGGGTAACCGCCGCCCTGGTATACGTCGGCCTGCTCGCCGCCCTGGCGGGCCTGGGGTTGGCCAGCGTGCTGGCGACTATGCTGGTCGCCGGTTTCTTCGCCGGCTTCTTCGCCACTGGCGGGCAGGGCGTGCTGTATGCCCTGGCGCCGCACTTCTACCCGGTCCGCGTGCGCGCCACCGGCGTTGGTGCAGCGGTGGCGGTCGGGCGTCTGGGGGCCATGAGCGGCCCGCTGGTAGCCGGGCAGATGCTCGCCCTCGGCGCCGGTTCGGCCGGGGTGCTGATGGCTTCGGCACCGGGGGTGGTGATCGCCGGCCTGGCGCTGTTCCGCCTGATCGGCCGTCGCCCGGCCTGACCCCGCCCGCCGTCCAACCTTGCTTGTTCCCCTGCTGCTCACGCGGCAGGGCACCCTACAACTACAAGAAAGTGAAGTGACCATGTACAAGGCCCCAAAAACCTGCCTGGCCCTGGCCATCGGCCTGCTCTGCGCCAACCCCTCCCACGCCGCTGGCTTCGTCGATGACAGCCATGCCGAGCTGGTGCTGCGTAACTACTACTTCGATCGCAACTACGTGGGCCAGACCCCGCAAGCGGCTGCTCGCGAATGGGCCCAGGGCTTGATCCTCAACGCGAGCTCCGGTTTCACCGAGGGCCCGGTGGGCTTCGGCCTGGACGCCAAGGGCATGCTCGGGGTCAAGCTCGACTCCTCGCCCGATCGCGTCGGTACCGGCCTGCTGCCCTACGACCCGGTCACCCGAGAGCCTGCCGACGACTATTCCGAACTCGGCCTGACTGGCAAGATGCGCATCTCGCGTACCGAGCTGCAAGGCGGCACCATCAGCACCTTCCTGCCGATCGCCTTCGCCAGCCCGACCCGGCTGCTGCCGCAGACCTTCCGCGGCGCCTACCTGCGCTCCAGCGACTTCGACCGCCTGAGCCTGCATGCCGGTTGGCTCGACCGCATCAATCTGCGCGACTCCACCGACTACCAGAAGATGAGCGTCGCCGCGCCCAACGGCCGTTTCAACGGCGCAGCCACCTCCGATCGCTTCACCTTCCTCGGCGGCGACTACGCCTGGTCCGACACCTTGACCCTGCGCTACTACCACGCCGAGCTCGACCAGCTGTACCGCAAGGACTACTTCGGGTTCGTCGACGATCGCCCGCTCGGCGCGGGCCGCCTGAAGAGTGATTTGCGCCTGTTCGTCACCGGCGAGGACGGCACCGCCAAGGCCGGCCCGGTCGACAACCGCAACACCGCGCTGATGCTCACCTACGCCTGGGCCAGCCACAGCCTGGGCGTTGGCTACATGCAGCTCGAGGGCGACACTGCGATGCCCTACCTGTACGGTACCGAGCCGCTGGTGATCACCGAAGGTACGCTCAGCTCCGAGTTCATCAACCCCAAGGAGCGCAGCTGGCAGGTCAAATTCGACCAGGACTTCGCCCCATTTGGCGTGCCTGGGCTCAAGGGCATGCTGCGCTATGTGCGTGGCGACAACATTGAGCTGGCGCGCTTCGGTGGCGGCGGCCTGAGCGAGAGCGAGAAAGACGTCGAGCTGTCGTATGTCGTGCAGCAGGGCACGTTCAAGGGCGTGGCGCTGCGTTTGCGCCACGCCTGGTACCGCAACGACTTCCTGCCCGGCGCCACGCACCGGGACGACAACGAGTTGCGGGTCAATGTGGATTACACGGTCAAGCTCTGGTAGGTGCCGGTCGGACGTCCGGGGTCAGGACGCCTTTGCCAGCTGGCGAAGGGCGACGGTTGGGTCGCGCAACAGCGCCTCATCCACCTGCGCGCGCCTGGCGATCAGTTCCTTCGCCGGGCGCATGTCCTTGCCGGCGTTGACCGTGACCGCGCCGACGATGGCGCCATCGGCCAGGCCGAGCGCCACGAAGGGCCCCTGGCCCGGGGTACCGCGCAGCAACCAGTGCGGCGCCGCCATATCGCCGGCGAACTGCACGTTGTAGCCGCACTGGTCGGTCCAGAACCACGGCACCGTGGGTGGGGCAAGGTCCTGGTCGAGCATGTCGGACACTGCGGCGGCGGCTTGCAGGTTGGCATTCTCCCAGCTTTCGATGCGAGAGCGCTGGCCGTCGGCGTCAATCTGCATCACGGCATCGCCGGCGGCGTAGATACCGGTTTGCGAGGTACGGCAGCGCTCGTCGACCACGATTGCCCCTTGTTCGCAGCGCAGGCCGGCGCTGTCGGCCAGGGTGGTGTCCACGCTCACGCCGATGCCGTAGACCAATAGGTCGCCTTGCAGTTGCGTGCCATTGTCCAGGATGAGATGGATGGCATCGCCGCGTCGCTCGGCAGCCCGGACACCGGTTGCGAAGTGAAAGCGCACGCCGCGAGCCTCATGGGTCGCTTGCAGGAAAGCCCCTATCGGTTCCGGCGAATTGCGCAGCATGGCACGCCGCGCCGGGTCGACCACGGCTACCTGCAGCCCAAGTTCGCTCAGGCTGGAGGCAAGCTCCAGCCCGATCACCCCAGCGCCGACCAGCAGGGCTCGCTTGCCGGCCTGTGCCTGGGCCCGTATCTGCTGGGCATCCTCCAAGGTACGCAGCACATGGGTGCACTCGCCCAGGGCGTCCAGTGCCGGCAGACGCCGGGGTTGAGCGCCGATGGTCAGCAGCAGCTTGTCGTAGGCCAGCGTCTCGCCGTTGGCCAGGCTGACGGTGCCGGTCTGGCTGTCGATGGCGGTGGCGCGCAGGCCGAGTTTCAAGGTGATGTCCTGCTCGGCGAATTGCTCGTGCGTGTACAGGGCCAGTTTGCCTTGCTGCGGCTGCAGCAAGGCGTCCTTGGACAGCGGCGGGCGCTCGTAGGGCAGGTGCACTTCCTCGCCGACCAGCACCACGGGCCCGGCATGGCCCTGGCGCCGCAAGGCCATGGCTGCGTTGGCGCCGGCCTGGCCGGCACCGATGATCACGATGCGCGTGTTCATAGTGCCAGCCCTCCGGCGACATTACGGATGCCGCGAATGCCCAGGCCTGCGTCGGCGTTGATCATCACGCCGCTCAAGGTCTGGTTGTTCTGCCGCGAGGCCAGTAGTACGAACGGCCCGGTGAATTCGCTGGCATCGGGGAAGAACTGCAGCGGCAGGATCGCTTTGATCGTATCCGGCGAGCGCGAATCCATGATGCGGGTGTCCTGCTGGCCCAGCGCGGTGGGGCCACGCAGGTCGGTGTTCATGCCGCACGGCCCTACGCCGTTGACCCGTACCTTGGGCGCCAGCTCGAAGGCCAGCTCGCGGATCAGGCCGACCGCCGCGTGCTTGCTGGCGGTGTACAGCGGCCCGCCGCCTTCGGGGTAGAACGCCGAGTTGCTGAGGGTGAAGATCATGCTGCCGCACGACTTGACCAGTTCGGCGGCAGCGGCCTTGGCGCCCAGCAGGTAGCCCTTGACGTTGATTGCGAACAGCTCGTCGAAGCCCTGGGCGAGTTTCTCCGCATTGGTGTCGAGCAGGCGCACGCCGTGATCCCACACGCCGGCGTTGCCGATGAAGCAATCGAGTTTGCCGAAGCGCGCCACGGCGGCATCCACCGCACGCTGGTTGTCGGCGCTACTGCACACGTCGCCCTGGGTGACGACCACATCACCGGCGAAGTGTGCCTGCAAAATCGCGCATTTTTCTGGGGAGCGCTCCAGCACCGCGAGTTTCGCCCCTTCGGCCAGGAAGCGTTCCACCAGCGCCAGGCCCAGGCCCGAGCCGCCACCGGTGATCAGCACCACTTCATCCTGCAACCAGCCGCTCATGCCGCGTCCTCCAGCACCACGTGGATGATGTCGTCGACGATGCTGACCGGGTAGGTGCGCAGTGGGTCGGTGGCGGGCTGGCACAGGGCCGCACCGCTCTTGAGGCAGAACCGCGCAGCATGCAGCGGGCATTCGACGGTAGCATCGTCTTCGATGTAGCCCTCGGACATGGAGGCGTTGCCGTGGCTGCAACGATCGTCCAGGGCATAGAATTCGCCGCCGATGTTGAACACGGCGATCAGCCGGTCGGCAGCTTGCACGGTCACGGCTTCGCCATCGGCGAGCGCGTGGGTTTCACAGACGCTGAAAGTGGTCATGGTAGGGGTACCGGTATTCGGGAGAGTCTGGATGCGGGGCAGGAGCCCCGCGTTTCAGAACAGCACGCTGAGGTTGTGCGAGGTGATCACCACCTGGTCGAGGGCGATGTCGCGGTGGTAGATCTCGAAGCCGAAGCTGTTGTCGGCGCGGCGCAGGCGGTCGATGCGCATGCCGTGGTAGCTGACATTGTCCTTTTCCTTCTGCGAACGGTGCAGGAGGTAGTTGCTGCGCACCTCGAAACCCTTGCCGTCTTCGGTTGCGCGGATGCGCAGGTTGCTGACGAAGTGGCGGGTGCGGCTAGGGGGCTCTTCGGCCCAGGCCATGCCGGTTTCCAGGCGTGCGACACGGCGCTCGAGCTGGTGCCAGTTGTCGTTGAAGATCCATGTGGTGGGCGGACCGACCTTGCGCCGGCGGTCGCGGGTTTGTGCGTTGGCACCGGTGCGCATGGTGTAGCTGATGTCCTGGGCAATGACGATCAGCCAGTCGCGAAAGCGCCAGTCATCCAGCAACTCGGCCTCCTGGAAGATGAAGTCGGCGATTTCATGGTGGGTCTGGGCATCGACGATCGGTTGCGTGTTGGGCGCGAGCGGGTCGCGGATCGCGGCGTCGTTCATTTCACCAGCTCCTGTTCATAGGCTTCGGTGCGACGCTTCACTTCGTCCCAGGACGGCGACAACAGCAGGTCCACCCAATACTGGTAGAGGCCGCGTGCCGCGGTTTCGCTGAAGATGTAGTTGGTGATGCCAGGCATGTCTTCGCGCAGCTTCTCGTTGCCCAGGCCCATTTCCATGCACAGGGTGGCGTTGCGGGCACGTTTACCACGCAAGACCTTCTGGATTTCGGTCCAGTTCTCCGAATCGTCCTGCTCGAGGAACCCGGCCGGCCCGAAGGCGCGGGTTTCGCTGCGTTCGAAGGCAGCCTTGACGTCGTCCGGTGCCGCAGCGTCGGCGATGCAGAAGTTCCACACCTCCACCTGGTTCGGCCCACGCGGGTGCCACACGCGGATCGTCGCGGTGCCGTTGAGCCAGCTCAGGGTCGGGAACATGTTGTTGTGGCCGGCCAGGCGCAGTGCGCGGATTTCGCCCAGGCGCGCCTTGGCCTCGTCGAAGGTGTCACGGAAATAGCGCGATACCTCGCCGTCTACCCACACGTTGGCGTCGGGCTTTTCGGTGAAGAAGAACCCGCTGCCATGGCCGCGTTGGCCGTACTGGACGGCGTCCTTGGCGGTTTCCCAGACCGGGCGCGCCGTCTGGTCAGAGCCCAGGGCCTTTTCCGAGTTGCCGGGCGCCTGCCCCAGCACCTGCACCGCCGAGGCGTGTGAGTAGAGGGCGTGGTACTGGTCGGAGGCGAACTGTTCGGCGGGCAGTTTCCAATTGCAGTCGATGGTCCACTTCTGCACGCCGCCGATGATTTCGGTACCGCCTTCGCGGCGGTCGAGCACGCCGTCCAGGTACCAGGCGATGTCGCCCATGTAGTCTTCGAGTTCAGGTGCCTCGGCGTCCCAGTTGCCGAATACCAGGCCCTTGTATTCGCGCACGCGGGTCACCGCCTGCAGGCCCCATTGCTTCTTGCACAGCCCCTGCGGGTAGGCACGCGGCTCCTGCGGCACGTCGATCAGTTCGCCGTCGGTGCCGTAGCTCCAGCCGTGGTAGGGGCAGGTGAACGCCTTGGTGTTACCCGAGTCGGCGTAGGACACGCGCATCGAACGATGCCGACACTGGTTGAGGAAGGCATTGATCGAGCGGTCTTTCTGACGCACGACCACGATCGGGTCTTCGCCCATGTAGGTATTGAAAAAGTCACCGGGCTTGGGGATCTGACTGACATGGCAGAGGAACAGCCAGGTGCGACCAAAGATGCGTTCGAGCTCGAGCTCATAGATCTGCGGGTCGGTATAGATAGCAGGGGTGATACGTCCGTTACGGGCGTCGACCAAAGCCTCGAATTGTTCTGGGGTGATAGCCACTCTTATTCTCCTCACCGCTTACAAGAAGGGTGTGTTTTTATTGTCGAATGAGCTGTTGGCGCCAACAGATTCGGTAAATCTAGGAGAGTGAGGGCGAATGAAGAAATACTTTCTTTGGATCTATTTATCGGTTAGACCTATAACTGGTTGACCGGCCCTGCGCCCTGTCTGAACGATTCCAAGGAAAACCAAATGGAACTGCGCCACTTGCGCTTCTTCGTCGCCGTCGCCGAAGAACTCAGCTTCACTCGCGCCGCTACTCGCCTGTTTACCTCGCAGCCGTCGTTGAGCGAGCAGATTCGCAACCTGGAGCTGGAGATCGGCTTTGCCTTGCTCACCCGTACCCGGCGCAAGGTCGAGCTGACGCCGGCCGGGGTAGTATTCTTGGATGAGGCCCGGCAGATCCTCGGGCACGTCGAGATGGCCGTGGCGCGTGCCGCCAAGGCCGCTTCCCAGCGCGAGCGCATCACCATCGGCTTCGTGCCGGCCGCCGAAGTGCGCATTTTCCCCAGCGTTTTGCCGATATTCCGGGTGTCGTTTCCCGAGGTGGATATCGTCCTGCGCAGCCTGACTTCCGAAGAGCAGGAGGTGGCGCTGGCGCGTGGTGAAATCGAGCTGGGCTTCATGCGCGGCCCGGTACGCGCCGCCAACCTGCACAGCGAAGTGGTATTGGTGGAGCAGTTTCGCGTCTACCTGCCACACGATCACCCGCTGGTGGCGGCTCCCAGCATCACGCCCAGTCAGTTGGACAACTTGCCGGCGATCAACATCGATCCGGGCTACGGGCGTTCGATCCACGATGCGCTGGCGCAGTACCTAGCTCGCCATGACGTCACATCGGGGCATGTCTACCCGTCGTCCAATCCACTGATGAGCATTAACCTGGTGGCTGCCGGGCTGGGCTATACGTTGCTGCCGGCCTATGCCGAAAACTTCATGCCCAAGGATGTTGTTTCTCGCTCATTGCCAAGCGATGCGCCAACGAGTGAACTGCTGATGGTTAGTCTACATGATATTGATGCCAACTCAGGCGCCTTGAACTATCTGAAACATATAGTTCGAGAGGCGGGGAGAAAGTGATAGAGGGAGCATTGGTTGCAGCGTACAAATCTATCGCTATGTAGTGGTCTAATAAAACCGGACACCCATTTAGGGAAACTCCGAACAAGTTGTCCATCAGCCGGAAATGGACGGATTGTGGATGCCGAAAAGCCTGATTTTCAGCCGCTGATTACTGGATAACCAAGGCACGGTCTTGGTTTTCTGCCCTCACGGGCCCACCTCTCCCGCAGCAGGCAATTATTGACCACTGCAGGAGAGGTACGCCTGTAGCGCGCAAGAGCCAGGGCAAAGCCCTGGCTTTGAGCTGATTGAGGGCTGAAAATGGTCGGGCGGCGTCAAAACGCCGCTCATTACGCGTTCAAGGCAACTTGTTCGGAGTTCCCTTAGCGAACGCCGGTTCAGATGAGACGCTCTCGTATAGGGGAATCTCGCTCCATGTTACCGAGTCTTAAAGTCCTCAGGATAACGCTGGCACATAGACAACCTGGTCACGTCCCCCGTGTTTGGCCGCATAGAGACCGCCGTCAGCGCGTTTTATTGCATCATCAACCTGCTCACCATTAGTGAGCAGGGCGCATCCGATGCTAATGGTCATCTTCCGAGGGCCGCCGGGCAACAAAAATGGCGCGCTGCCGATTGACTGACGCAAGCGCTCCGCAATCTGCGTTAATTCTTGGCTGTCTTTAACCCGTAGCAGGGCCACGAATTCCTCTCCGCCCTGGCGTACCAGCAGGTCATCTGGCCGAAGCGTAGCCCGCAGTCGGCGGGCGCACTCGCAGAGCACTTTATCGCCGGCATCGTGGCCATGCTCGTCATTGACGGATTTGAAACGGTCGAGGTCTGCGTATACGGCACCTAGCTGTAAACCTCGCTCCTCAGCCAAACGAAGTTCTCGGTTCTGAAATGCTGCCAACGCCCCGCGGTTCCATAGTTGTGTCAAAGGATCAAGCAAAGCCCTGCGCTGCCCGCGATCCATTTCAACACGCAGAGCGCGATTGACCTGAGCTAGGCTCCGCAGTTGCAAATAACCCTCGGTGAGCGTGGCTAAGTCCCGAAAATTAGCCTGTTGCGCCTCGCTGAGCTTCCGCGGCCGAGGATCGAACATGCACAGGGTGCCGATGGCTTTGCCATTTGAGGCACGTAACGGGTGGCCCGCATAGAACCGGATATAGGGTGGGTTCAGCACGAGGGGATTGTCCTCGAAGCGTGAATCGTACCTGGCGTCGGAAACCATCAAGGTATCTTCGCCGAGAATCGCGTAGCCGCAAAAGGACACATTGCGCTTTGTCTCGCTTACCTCGATGCCGATCCGAGCCTTGAACCACTGCCGATCCTGATCGATTAGGCTGATCAGAACGGTCTCCACCTGGGCTAGTTCTTGGGTGAGTCGTACCAAGGTATCAAGATAATGCTCGGCCGGCGTATCGACCAAGTCCATATCATCAAGTGTGCGCTGACGAAGTGCTTCATCAGAGGGTAGGGGACAAGCTGGCATGTCTGTTACTCCACTCCTTGGTTCGATTTTTTCCACAAACGCGGATAGAAAACTCTCAAGCATCTTGACCAATGCCGCACACGCTCGGCGCCTTCAGGCCAAGCCAGCCGGAATAGAGAGCATAGCAAACCGGTTGGCTCTATCCCGGATCCTCCAGTGGGTAATACCTGTGGCGTTGATCGACGCGGCTCGGTCGGTCGCCCAAGACCTCGACAAACTTCTCAGACCTACAGATGGCTTGAACGAACGGTTGAGGTTGTCGCCCCAGGCAGCCTTATTGGAAAACCGGTATTGACCTCGAGTTAAGTCAAGGTTTTAGAGTGGCGTCCGGACGCTTTCGCTGCTTTCGGAAACGAACTCACAAAGGACCAGGAATGGACACTCCGACTTCACTGCTGATTTTCCAGATCACCTGCTGCATTGGCTTGAGCCTGTGGCTGAGTATCAGCCTGATCAACAACCTGCAGGCCTTTGCCAGCTCAGCCGGGGCGATCGGGGAGACCATGTCGATGGCGCCGCTGGCCCAACCTCCCGCAATCAGCCTCCCTCTGCTGGTGCGAGCGATGACCTCTCACGCCATCCATCGCTTGGCCTTGTCGATCATAGTGCTGACACAGGCAGCCGCCGTTCTCGCGGCTTGGGTTGGCTGCTATGAACTGCTGCTTGGCGCCGGCCTGGAGGTAGCGCGGCCCTGGTTGAACCTGGCCTTGAGCGCAGCGCTCGGGTTCCTGCTCGCGATGCTGCTGGGCGGGATATGGTTCGGCTACTGGATCCGCCAGGAAGGGTTGCAACTGACCCATCTGCTGTTGATGGTCTGGATCCTGCTGCACTTCGTCGTACTGAATGCCCGGTGGAGTTGAACGGCCCAGGAAAGCTTGGAGCATTTCAGTTAAAAGGAGCAACAGATGAAGATGATGATCGTAGGCGCTGGCAGAGGGTTGGGCCGGGCTTTGCTCGAAGGGCTCGGCAAGCCAGGGGACACGCTGATCGGCGTATCACGCAAACAGCCGTCAGACCTGGCCCTTGCCCCGGGCATCGACCTGCAGTGGGTCGATGCCGACCTTGCCAAGCCAACGGCGGCTGTGGCACAGATCGCGGATCGGGCACCTGCCGATCTGGATGTTCTGATCTACAACGTTGGCATCTGGGAAGCACACGCCTTCAGCGAGCACTATGCATTCCTTGACGACAGCGACGAATCGATCACCAGGCTGGTCGAGGTGAATATCACAGCCACGCTGCTTCTGCTCAAGCGCCTGGTGCCCAAGTTGCTTGGTGCGCCCCGGCCGCAGTTGATCCTCACCGGTTCGACCTCAGCTCTTCGCCAGAGTGGGCGCCCGGAGGTAGCGTTCGGCGCCTCAAAGTTCGCTCTCAACGGCATGGCTGATGCGCTGCGCGAAGGTTTTAGGGATGACAACCTGGCGGTGACCGTGCTCCAACTGGGTTATCTCAATACCGACGACTCCCTGAACACGCCATTGGCGCAAGCCGCAGCACGTGGCGAGCGGCGCCAGGTACCGGTGCATGATGTGGTCACCATGGTCGACGCGCTGTTGCGCTTGTCCGGGGCATCGTTCGTACGGGAGCTGATCTTGCCGGCTATCGGTGATGAGCGCTTCTGAGGCCAAAGCACCGGAGCCTTTGCGTGAGGGTTCGGCTTTGATGTCTCAGTCGATGGAACTGAATCTTGGACCGCGTCCAGCGAGAAAAGAGGCAAGGAGCTAGGTCGTTGGGTCGCCTTCAAAATCGGGAGTCGCATAGGTCTTGAAGGCACCCAGTCAATGATGAGTCATTCAGCGCATCATGCCCAGTTCAGCATCATCCATCAGCGCCTTGGCCAACGCGCACAGGTAGTGCGAAGCCCAGATCAACTGAGGTTTATCTTCCATCAATCCATCCAGAGTCATGTCCCGTGCATAGCCCATCAGCTCGGACGCCTGTTCACGGGCACTCTGGCAAGGTATGCCGGCTTCGATGCGGAAGAGGGGATGGGTCTGGTTTTCACCTTGGTAGAAGGTGGTTTTGCCGACGGTGAATTTGGTTTCTTCTGTGGACATTGTTCAGTTTCCCCAAGATTGCTTCAGCCTGTACGGGCC